>CATITW010000145.1 GCA_949547975.1 Cryomorphaceae bacterium
GAATGAAATACAACACCAAAGAACTTATATGATCGACCTTAAAGACCTGACTTCCAAAGTAGCTGACATAGCGAAAGAAGCAGGAACTTATCTTCGAGAAAGCCAGTCTACTTTTAATACCGATACCATCACCTCTAAGTCCTTAAATGCCCTGGTGAGCGAAGTGGATCAAAATACCGAACGCCTGCTCGTAGAACGCTTAAGCGCTCTACTTCCTGAAGCTGGATTCCTCACAGAAGAAGAAACCACCACCCAAGATCTCAATAAAGAATATACCTGGGTGATTGATCCCTTAGACGGCACGACGAACTTTTTGCACGGCTTGCCTATTTACAGCGTTTCACTAGCATTGTTACGTGGCGACTGGCCCGTTATTGGCGTCGTTTATGAAGTCGGCTTACAGGAATGCTTCACTGCATACAAAGATGGCGGTGCCTATTTAAACGGTCTACCCCTACAAACAAGTCGTTCCGAGCGTCTTGAGGATACTCTTTTAGCCACAGGATTCCCGTATTACAATTTTTCCAAGCTCCAAGGTTTCCAAGACACCTTAGCACACTTTTATCAGCACACACGGGGTGTTCGTCGCATCGGGACGGCAGCCGTAGACCTTGCCTATACAGCGGCGGGAAGATTCGACGGATATTTTGAGTACGGCCTCAGCCCTTGGGATGTTGCTGCAGGCGTCCTTTTGGTGCGCGAAGCCGGTGGATCCGTTACCAATTTTAATAACGATACCACCCCCGTGCCTTCAGAAAGCATCATTGCCGCGAACAAAAGCATCCATGGCCTTGTTTTCGAGGTAGTAGAAAAGAACATGGGCAATGCGCGCACCTAGAGTATGGGTCTTACCGGGAATGGGAGCTGATTCGAGAATCTTTCGAAACATCGAATTCCCTTGGGCAGCAACTTTTTTAGAATGGATCACTCCTCTCAACGACGAGACGCTCGAGGCGTATGCTGAGCGTATGCTCTCGGACTACGACATCCAACCTCAAGACCTCATCTTCGGGTACAGTTTTGGCGGTATCGTTGCTCAGCAATGGGCCACAAAGCATCCCGTGCAACGTATCGTGTTGCTCAACAGCTTGCATCACGAAGCACAAATTCGACCACTATTTCGCCGACTGGCAAAGACCAATGTTCTCTCTTGGGCCCCAAAAGGTTTCATCCGCGGTTTGATCTTCTTCATGGCGCGCCTGAACAGCAAACCGAGTCGACATCTTGATCTTATTCTAGAGGTCATGGAACAATTCGACTGCGATTACTACCGTTGGGTTTTGGATAAGGTTTTGGCTTGGTCCGCAGACGCACCAAAATGTCCGGTAGATTTCATTCAAGGCGAATTCGACCCCGTTTTTCCAGTTTTCGAATCCTCCCGTGAACGCACTTGGATCTTAAAGGGTGCCACGCACATGAGTTTTCAAACACATAGTCAAGAAATTTCGGCGCTACTGAAAGAAAAAGTAGATCCCGTCCTGATATAGCGATATCCTGCTATTTTTGGGACATGAAATTGATTCCTACACACCTTCCTGGCCTATTCATTATCGAACCTCGCGTTTTTGGCGATCACCGTGGCTATTTTTTCGAGAGCTACAGCAAAGCCATTTTTGAGCAAGCCGGTATCGAAGCTGAATTTGTTCAAGACAATGAGAGTTTCTCGAGCGCCGGGGTTGTACGTGGTTTACATTTTCAGGCACCTGATAAGGCACAAGGGAAATTGGTCCGTGTGCAAAAGGGCAAAGTGCTAGATGTTGCGGTAGACATCCGTAAAGGATCGCCGACCTACGGATCACATTTCAGTATCGAACTTAGCGGGGAAAACAAAAAGATGTTGTGGATTCCACCAGGTTTTGCGCACGGATTTGCAACGCTCGAGGACGACACTGTTTTCCTATACAAATGCACCGACACCTACAGTCCGGAGCATGAAGGAAGCATTTTATGGAACGATTCAACATTGGGGATAGATTGGCAAGTAAAGTCGCCGAAACTCAGTGAAAAAGACCAAAAGGGACCTAACTTTGTAGAGTTTGATTCTCCTTTTGTCTATGAGCCGTAAGATTCTATATCCTTCCCTTATTGCAGCGAGCCTCGTTGCCCTTACCTTCTTTTTTACCTCCGCCGAGAGCGATGTGGACCACCCGGTCGAAGCGCGCCCTTCGGTAGTCAAACCGTTTGAATTGCCCAGTACGCTCTCTGTAGCAGGAGAGCCTATGCCCCTTGACGATCTCGATGTGGCAGAACGGTTGGATCGTGAGATTCTGGTCAACACCTACTGGCAGAGCAATAACCTACTCATGCTCAAGCGCAGTAGCAAGTGGTTTCCGCTGATCGAACGCATCCTGCGCGAAGAAGGCGTTCCTGACGATTTCAAATACCTCGCACTGATCGAAAGTGGTCTTCAAAATATTGTAAGTCCGGCCGGTGCAGCGGGTCCGTGGCAGATCATGAAGGCAACGGGCAAAGAGCAGGGATTAGAAATTGACAACGAGATCGACGAGCGCTACCACATGGAAAAAGCCACACGCGTCGCTTGCGCCTACTTAAAAGAAGCACACGAGCGATTGGGCAGCTGGACCCTAGCCGCTGCGGCATACAACATGGGCATGTCCGGTACAGCGCGTCGCTTGGAAGAACAAAAAGTGGACTCCTATTACGATCTACGTTTGAACCCTGAAACCGCTCGTTACGTATACCGCATCGCCGCAGTGAAATACATACATGAGCACTTGGAAGACTTTGGATATGTCTACCACCCGACCGCTGGGTATTCCCTGCCTGAATTTGATACAGTTCCCGTATCTGGGCGTGTAGAAAATTGGATTGACTGGGCCTTAGCACACGGGACCAATTATAAACTGCTTCGTACCTACAATCCTTGGATTCGAGGAACGAAAAACACGAACAGCTCAAACAAAACCTATCACATTTTGGTTCCCAAGAAGTAATGAGCGAACAAATAGAAGTATACGGTGCCAAGGCGCACAACTTGCGAAATATAGATGTCAACATCCCTCGCAATTCTTTAGTGGTCATCACCGGACTAAGTGGCTCTGGAAAGAGTTCTTTAGCCTTTAACACCATCTATGCCGAAGGTCAAAGGCGCTACATGGAAACCTTCAGCGCTTACGCCCGCCAATTTCTCGGTAGCATGGAACGTCCTGAAGTAGACAAGATCGAAGGACTTTCACCGGTAATTGCGATCGAACAGAAGACCACCTCGCGCAACCCACGCTCTACGGTAGGTACCGTCACTGAACTCAGTGACTTTTTGCGACTGCTATTTGCTCGAGGCTCCACCGCCTACAGTTATAAAACTGGGGAGGAAATGATCTCTTATACCGACGGGCAGATCGTTGAATTGATCTGCGAACGTTTCGTGGGCCGCAGAATCGCGGTGCTCGCTCCTGTGGTTCGCGCACGTAAAGGGCATTACCGCGAACTCTTCGAACAGATTGTCAGAATGGGCTTTGTTCGGGCAAGAGTGGACGGGAAAATCGTCGAAATCAGTTCAGGCTTTCGAGTAGATCGCTATAAAACCCACGATATAGAAATAGTTGTCGACCGCATTCGCGTAGCTGCTACTTCAGAAAATAGAATAAGCCAAAGCGTCGAGACCGCGATGAGTCATGGAAAAGGCACTATTGCCGTGATTGACTTGGATACCGAGGAAATCGCTTATTTCTCGCGTCAACTCATGTGCCCTACTTCAGGCATCGCCTACCAAGAACCCGAGCCGAATACGTTCTCCTTTAACAGTCCAAAAGGCGCTTGTTCAACCTGTGATGGATTGGGTACGACGAAGGAAGTCAATCTCGATAAGGTCATGCCGGATCCAGGTGTCACCATTCGCAAAGGCGGTTTTGCTCCGATCGGGGAATACAAAAAGAATTGGATCTTCAACCAGCTCGAAATCATCGGTCTTAAATATGGATTCTCCCTCGACACTGCCGTTGGAGAAATCCCGAAAGAAGCACTCGAGATTATTTTAAATGGAACCAGCGAAGTGATGACCATCGACCACAAAGCGATCGGTGTCACTAAGGAATATAAGGTCAATTTTGAAGGCGTCATCAACTTCATCGCTACGCAAAGCGCAGAAGCTAAAAGCCGCTCTATTCAGCGCTGGGCCGACGACTTCATGGACAACGTAGAATGCCGCAGTTGTAAAGGTGCACGTTTAAAAAAGGAAAGCCTTCATTTCAAAGTAGCCGACCGCAGCATTTCCGACGTCAGTACGATGAGTTTGATTCATTTCGACCAATGGGTGACCTCATTAAAAGACGTACTTCCCGCAAAGCAATGGATGATCGCCGAGGAGATTGTGAAGGAATTGCATGCCCGAACAAATTTCCTACTCGATGTAGGATTGGGATATCTAAACCTGAACCGCAGTGCAAGGAGTCTGAGTGGTGGTGAAGCGCAGCGCATTCGATTAGCCACACAGATCGGCTCCCAGCTTGTGAATGTCTTGTACATCCTTGATGAACCTTCGATCGGTTTGCATCAACGCGACAATGCACGACTCATTGCCTCCTTGAAGCAGCTCCGCGATATTGGTAATAGCGTATTGGTCGTAGAGCACGATAAAGACATGATTGAAACTGCCGACCACATACTAGATATCGGGCCAAAAGCAGGAATACATGGCGGTGCTATCGTAGCACAAGGGAAACTAGAAGACATCTTAGATGCCGGCTCTATCACGGCAGATTACCTTAAAGGAATACGTCAGGTACCCGTACCGAAGTCTCGAAGAAAACCTACCGGAAGTATCCAACTCTTCGGAGCGACCGGAAATAACCTCCAATCCGTCGATGTAGAGATTCCTTTAGGTATACTCACCTGTGTCACTGGAGTCAGTGGTAGCGGAAAATCGACTTTGATCAATGGTACCCTCTACCCTATTTTGAACCATGCCATTTTCAGAGCGGTCGCTAAACCTCAGCCGTATCAGCGCATAGAAGGTATAGAACAGATCGATAAAATCATTGATATCGACCAAAGTCCTATTGGAAGAACGCCGCGTAGCAATCCGGCCACCTACACTGGAGTTTGGACTGAAATTCGACAATTGTTTGCGGGACTGCCTGAAAGTAAGGTTCGCGGCTACAAACCGGGGCGCTATTCGTTCAATGTCAAAGGCGGACGCTGTGAAACCTGCGAAGGTGGGGGATTGCGTGTGATTGAGATGAATTTCCTACCAGATGTCTACGTGCACTGTGAAACCTGTCAAGGAAAACGTTTTAACCGTGAAACGCTAGAGATTCGCTACAAGGGAAAAAGCATCAGTGATGTTCTCGATATGAGTATTGAAGATGCGCTTCCCTTCTTTGAGCTTGTTCCTAAAATCAAGGCAAAATTAGAAACGCTTGTGAATGTCGGACTGGGCTATATCCGCCTCGGGCAACCTTCCACCACGCTCAGTGGTGGTGAAGCGCAGCGGGTAAAATTGGCCAGTGAACTCAGCAAGAAGGACACCGGGAATACGATGTATATTTTGGACGAACCGACCACAGGTCTACATTTTGAAGATGTTCGAGTGTTGATGGAAGTTATTCAGAAATTGGTCGACCATGGTAATACGGTGCTGATCATTGAGCATAACATGGACGTGATTAAACAGGCCGACCATGTGATCGACTTGGGTCCTGAAGGTGGGTCTGGCGGTGGACAAATCGTCGCTCAAGGCACACCCGAAGAAGTAGTGACCGTACCAGAAAGTATTACCGGGGAATTCCTTAAATTGGAATTATAACCTTCCTATCTCAATACTATGAAAATACACTCGCGTAAAACTTGGACCGAAATCAAGTCTGAGGACAGCTGGGCCCTCTTTAAAATCATGTCAGAATTCGTTCATGGCTATGAATCGCTCAGTAGAATAGGTCCCTGCGTGAGTATCTTCGGCTCTGCTCGTACTTCGGCGCTTTCACAGGAGGAGCTTCAAGCGGCAACCGATATCGCGGAAGGTCTCACAAAAAAAGGCTTTGGTGTGATTACTGGTGGCGGTCCAGGAATTATGGAGGCGGCAAACAAAGGAGCTCAACTCGGTGGAGGTCCTTCTGTCGGACTCAATATTGAATTGCCTTTTGAGCAGCACAACAATCCCTATATCGATAGTGACAAGAGTCTAAACTTTGACTACTTCTTTGCGCGTAAGGTGATGTTTGTGAAATACAGTCAGGCATTCGTTGTCATGCCAGGTGGATTCGGAACATTAGATGAGCTCTTTGAAGCTGTAACTTTAGTACAGACCAAGAAGATTGACCAATTCCCGATCATTTTGTTTGGCACAGAGTTCTGGCAAGGACTCAAGGATTGGATTGAAGGAACTTTAAAGAAGACTGGTAAAATTTCACCGAACGACACCGACCTCCTTTACCTTGCGGATAGCACCGACGAAGTGCTGCGTATTATCGAGGAGTTCTATCAAGGAAAAGGGTTCACTACGAACTTCTAAGGAAGCAGCACTATCGGTAAGCGTTGGATGGTTTCTTTATCCTCCACAATCAGAATATAATTGCCTTGGGGGTAGACCTGTTCAAGCTGGACACGTTCATCCTTAACCGTCCCTTGCTCTAATACTCTTCCGCTAAGCTCTACGAGCGTATACGAACCATTCAGCATTCCTGATAACCGGAAAGCTCCTTTAGAAGGATTTGGCGATATCTCGATGACCTTATCTCCCCACTCTTCACTACCGATGTTCGTCACGGGAACAAGAGCAACCTGAAGTGTGTCAAACGCACCACTTAACCAATCGTATGGAATCTCCTGTGATACATACCCTGCAAGGTTAATCTCTACAGTATCTGCTCCCGAAATATGCGTACCTAGATTAGATACGCCGTCGAGATTGGTCGTTGCTGTTAATCCTGTTTCAGAAAACTCAATAGAGACATTCGACAGTAAAGATTGATTAGCACTATCGGTTACACTTATATGCACTCTAGATGCCTCAACGTAGGTAGGTTCCAGCACCAGTAACCCCTCTTCAATATCCGTACAGATGATACGTTCAGATTCAAAATAAGGATACGCTCCCCAATTCCCGTTGAAACCATTTCCACTGAATGAAGGAGAAGTATCGTAATACCCTACCTCTACTAAGAGTTCCGGGAATTTAGCGTCTACAATCTGTACCCCTGAGGTATAGTATGAGGTCACCACCCATTGTCCATATACATGGGCATTATGTGGAATGACGTCTGTAGAAAGAGAAGTTTGGATACGATCTAATTCGGTAATATTGTTCAAGTCAGTCACGTCGTATGCCGTGAGGAATGCATTACTGCGCTCGTCGGTAGTAAATAGAACCGTATTGTCATCACTAATCCACGTGTTGTGTGTAAACGAGCTAGGCGTGATTTGGGTAGCCATAAGCACCGTACTGTCTTTTTTAGAGACATCTACGATCGATGCATATCCATCATAAACAGCGCTTGCCCAAAGCGTATCTCCTCGAACCATGCCGTCGTGAAAGTAATGCTCGTCGAACATACCGACGTACTGAGGATTCCAAGGGTCCACGTTTAGATCGAAAATGAGCGCTCCACCTACACCGACATTTGCACCAAAAACATAACAATATCCATTCTCGTCGATGTACAAGTTATGTGCTGTTCTTAACGTATCGTATCCTCCAGTGTCTAAAGGAATCGCTGCTGTCAACGCTTTGTATCGCGGTGTCGTAGCATCAAGACTGTCTAGATCGATGATCAACAGCCCTTGATCTGGAGCAGTATTCCAAACAAAAGGATTGTCATGAGTAACATAAGC
>CATITW010000146.1 GCA_949547975.1 Cryomorphaceae bacterium
CGGTCGAATTCGTCTGCTTCGACAATGATCAGGTCGGAGTTGCCGAGGCGGTAATTGGTCCCGGAATCCGTTAAGATGCCTCCGATAAAGGCGGTCGGGTCCAGTCCAGCTTCGGTTAATACGTGCACGAGGATAGCGGATGTGCTGGTTTTTCCATGCGTTCCTGCGACCGCTAAGCAACGTCCAGATTGCGCGATGTGGCCCAGTGCTTCCGCTCTTTTGATGCAGCGGAAATCCTTGAAAAAATCGAACCACTGCAAAGAGCTCGGCAGTGCTGGAGTGAAAATCACCGTGGTTGTGGATGCGTTCCAGCCCGGGTAATGTGCGGTGTTTTCGTCAAAGCAAATGATGGCGCCTTCTGAGATCAGTGCGTCCGTAAGGGGTGTGGGGACTTTGTCATAGCCGAATACAGGTACGCCTAGACGCAGGTAGTGGCGTGCAATCGCGCTCATGCCGATCCCGCCGATCCCTAAAAAGACGATATGTTCCTGCGTGTTACTCACGGGCCAATTCTTCAATCAAATCCACTATATCTGCCGTTGCTCGCGGTAATGCCAGCGAGCGAATACGTTCCCCCATCAGGGCTCCTCGTTTTTTATTCCTGAGCAGCGCCTCAAGCTCCGCCGTAAATCTTTGGTCCAATTCCGTCTCGGGAATCAGCACCGCAGCTCCTTTCTCGCTCAAGGCCTTTGCGTTATGCGTTTGGTGGTCCTCCGCGACATTCGGGCTCGGCACCAGCAATGCCGGTTTGCCGATCAAGCACAATTCGCTGAGCGTTCCTGCCCCGGCGCGACTTACGATCGCATCTGCTGCCGCATACGCCTTGGCCATGTCGTCGATAAATGCGCTCACCACGACGCCTTTGCCGGTTCTACCGACATATTCTTTCTCGTATAATTTTCCGCACTGCCACATCACTTGCCAGCCTTGCGCCTTCAACGCCTCCAGGCTCTTGTCGATGTGCACATTGATCGCGCGCGCTCCGAGCGATCCGCCCAAAATGAGCAGCAGCGGTTTTTCTGGATCAAAGCCCAGCGCAGATTTGCTCGCTTGCTGTTCTGGAAGTGCTGCGGTAAATGCTTCACGCACCGGATTTCCCGTTAATCGCACCTTCGAGCCCGGGAAAAAGCGTTGTGCGTTCGGGTAGGCCGTACAGATGAGTTTCGCCCCATCGCCCAGTTTCACGTTCGTTACCCCGGCATAGCTGTTCTGCTCTTGAACGAGGGTCGGGATGCCCATCTTCTGTGCTACATAGAGTGCAGGTCCACTCGCATAGCCGCCGGTTCCGATCACTACGGCCGGTTGGAACTTTTTCATCACACTGCGGCACAGCCACAACGCGTAAACCAGTTTGAACGGTACCGCCCAGCTTTTCCAGGGCTTTTGACGGTTGATGCCCGCGATAGGAACCCCCGTGATCTCAAAGCCGGCCGCTGGAACGCGCTGCATCTCCATCTTTCCACGCGCACCCACAAAGTGAATGGTCGCTTCTGGATGCCGCTGCTTCAGTTCGCTCGCGATGCTGAGTGCCGGGAAAATATGTCCTCCCGTTCCGCCGCCGCTTATGATAAAGGTTCGTTTCATGCCCGTTCTATCTCTTGCGCCTCAGGGTCGATTTCGTCGGCTTCCTGGGCATTTTTGCCAATTATTTTTTCCACATCCGTGTGACTGACACTGAGGATGATCCCCAACGCTATACTGGTCACCCAGATCGATGATCCCCCGGCGCTCAAGAACGGCAGGGTTTGTCCCGTAACGGGAAGCAAGCCGATGGCTACTCCCATGTTTACGAGCGTTTGAATGGCGATCCCGGAGGAGGCCGAGAGCACCAGCAGGGTGCCAAATTTGGTATGTGCCTTCCGCGCTATTTTCACAAACCGCCTAAACATCATGCCGAAAAACAAGATGACAACGGATCCGCCCAGAAGTCCGTACTCTTCGGTAATGACGGCGAAGACGAAATCTGAATTGGACTGTGGGAGGAAGTTCTTTTGAACGCTCTTGCCCGGTCCCTTGCCGAAAATGTTTCCTTCCGCGATGGCCATTTTTGCCAGATCGGACTGGTACGAACCGTCTTCATCGCCGCCCGTAGTGAAATTCACGATCCGTGCTTTCCACGTCGAAACTCGGTTGCTGAGCTGCGGGAATGCGAGGACGATCAAAATGAAGACGCCGACAACGGCTACTGCGCTGCCGATGATTTTCCACAAGTGTTTCCAAGGCACGCCCGCGGCGATCATCAGGAGCAGCACCATCAAAAAGATGACTGCCGTTGTGGAGAAATCCGCAGGAAGGATGAAAATGAGTGTGGACCCAGTTGCGATTATTGGGTGCCAAAGACTCCCAAAATGGGTAAGGTCGTTCGGTTTTGCAAACCATCTAGCGAGGTAGACCAGCAGCGCTAACGAAGCAAAAGCTGAGGTCTGAAGGCTCACGCCGACGATTGGAATGCGAACCCAACGCGAAGCATTCGCTCCGCCCATTTCCTCTCCCTGAGTTAAGGTGATGATCAGCGCGATGATGGCCGCTGGAAGGATCATGACCGACAATTTCCCGATCAGGCGAAAGTTTAATCGGTGTATGGCGATCATAAAAAGTCCGCCGAGGAACAGGTGGAACAGGTGTCTTGTGAGAAACGAAGAGGTGTTTCCGCCGCTAAATTTGTACGCGAGGGAACTGCTTGCACTGTAGGAAGGCAAGAAGCTGGCGATCATGAGGACCAGTACGAGTCCCCACAGTTTTTTGTCGCCCCTAAGATGTTTCTCGAAAAAGTTCACGAGTGCGTTCCGGGATTAGAGCAGACGAACTGCATTTTTGAATTTCTCACCGCGATCTTCGTAGCTTTCGAACAGGTCAAACGAGGCACAGCAAGGGCTCAGAAGAACCACATCGCCTTTGGAAGCCAATTTTGACGCCGCCTTTACCGCATCGTTCATCGAATCAGTATCCAGTACTTCCACTTTCGAAGAAAACGCTTCGATGATTTTTGAATTGTCCGCGCCTAACGCTACAATCGCCTTCACCTTGCTGTCCACCAACCCTGCGAGCTCCTCGTAGTCGTTGCCTTTATCCACGCCGCCGACGATCCAAACCACAGGCTTGTCCTGACATTCGAGCGCGTAGTAGGTTGCATTCACGTTCGTCGCTTTCGAATCATTGATGTATTCCACACCGCTGATATTCAACACGGCTTCTAGTCGGTGCTCTAGCGCATCGAAGGTCGTGAGTTGCTTGCGGATGGTGTCTTTACGGATCTGTAGCAGCCTGCCGCCTAATCCTGCTGCCATGCTGTTTTGCATGTTGTGCTTGCCTTGTAGGGCCAATTCTTCAATAGTCATTGCTTCGTTGTTTATGTTCAGTTCTATTCCTAAATCTTTGTTTGTGGCCACGCGGTGCTGCCCGGCCGGTGCTTCCATGCCGTACGAATACAGCTGCGCTTTCACGCGTTGGTCCTTTTTCCATTTTGCGATGAACTCCTCGCTCAGCGCATTGTCGTCGCAGTAGATAAAGTGTCCCGTGGCTGGGGTAAAGTCCAGCAACCTGAATTTGCTGCGCGCGTATTTGTTGATGTCGTAGTCGTAGCGGTCCAAATGGTCCGGGGTAATGTTCGTGAGGATGCTGATGTGCGGCTCAAACTCGTACGCATCGTCGAGCTGAAAACTGCTCACTTCTAAAACCGCCACTTCTGGATCACCCAGCCCTTGCTCCATGCGTTGTGCGAGCGCACGTGCTAAAGAGGTGCCGATGTTTCCGGCAAGAATGCAGTCACGCTCCTCTTTGATGATGTGGCGCGCTAGGGTCGCCGTAGTGGTTTTTCCGTTGCTGCCAGTGATCGCCACGAGCGTTGCGCGGGTGTGCTGCGCTGCCCAGTCGATCTCGCCCATGAGTGGGACTCCCGCATTCTTCACGGCTTCTACCACCGGTGTAGTGTGCTTTATCCCAGGGCTTTTGATCACGGCCTCGGCGCTCAAAATGCGCGAAAGGGTGTGTCCGCCTTCTTCAAAGTCCACGCCCCAGCTGGTCAGCGCGGCTTTGTCGCTGGTGCTCAAGGTGCCGTATTCGCTTAGGAACGCACGAATGCCCAGCTTGCTTGCGAGCAATGCTGCGCCCATGCCGCTTTCTCCGGCTCCTAGTATGGCGATATGTGAATACTTCGGTTGCACGTTGTTTCTAGCGGAGTTTGAGGGTTGCGATCGCGAGGACGGCCAGCATGATGCCGACGATCCAGAATCTGGTCACAATTTTGGTTTCTGGATATCCCTTTTTCTGGTAGTGGTGGTGCAGCGGCGACATCAAGAAGATGCGGCGGCCTTCCCCGTATTTTTTCTTCGTGTATTTGAAGTAGCTCACTTGCAGGATCACACTGAGGTTTTCCGCAAGGAAGATTCCAGAAATGATCGGCAGTAAAAACTCTTTGCGGACCGCTAAGGCAAGCACGGCGATGATGGCGCCGATAGCGAGTGATCCGGTGTCGCCCATGAATACTTGGGCCGGGAAGGAATTGTACCATAAAAAGCCGATGGCCGCTCCGACGAAGGCGCCTGAGAAGATCACGAGCTCGCCAGAATTTGGGATGTACATGATGTTCAGGTAGCTCGAGAATACGATCGATCCACTCACGTAGGCCAGCACCAGAAGCGCGGTTCCGGCGATCGCTGAGGTTCCTGTGGCCAGACCGTCCAAACCGTCGGTGAGGTTCGCGCCGTTCGAGACTGCAGTGATGATGAAAATAACGGCGAGGATGTAGACCACCGCGGTGAGCGGCTTCCCTGCATCGCCGAGCCAGTCGGTGAAAACGGCGTAGTCAAATTCGTTGTTTTTAAGAAAAGGCAGGGTGGTTTTCGTGCTCTTCTCTGCATTTCCAAACGACGGTCCACCGGCGGCCTCCCATGCTTGGAGCTGTGCCTGTGGTAGTTGTTGCTTCACGGTGACTTGCGGGTGGAAATACAAGGTGCTCCCCACGATCAGTCC
>CATITW010000147.1 GCA_949547975.1 Cryomorphaceae bacterium
GACTATTCTCTTCAGACTGCAGAGCAGGTGGATGTTCGCTCCGTATCGAATGTGTTTGGGACCTTGGGACACTTCTTCGGCTGGACGTTGCTAATGAACGGGTTCGGTATTGCTACCCTGCTCCTTCCCTTGTGGATTATGGCTGTTGCAGCTCGTGGCGCTTTTGGATTTAGACGAATTCGTCCCTTGTATTTATTCAACCACGGACTGGTGATTGTGCTGATCACCAGCGTGTTTATTTCTTGGATCGTTTCAGGCCACCCCACGGTATACGGCGGCCTCACAGGATTTTATTTGTACGAGCTACTAGCCATTCGTCTCGGTCACATGGGCGTTTTGTTACTGCTCGTTGGATCCACGGTGCTCTACAGCATCGTTGCATTCCAGATACGCTCTGTGGCACTACCTAAAATGCCTACGCATCTCCAGCCAAGCTCAGAAGTGGAAGAAAGCGAACAAGAGACCTCCACCGATCATCAGGACGAAGTTGGGGTTCCTGTAGCTCCATCTTTCCATGCGGCAACGCCATCTCCATCACTAACGATGATCGACGATGAGGAGTCGGACGAAACGTTGAACATCACACTTTCAACGGAGGTAGGCTTAGAACCAGAAGAAATAATGAATACACCTGAGCCATCAGCAGAACTCGAACCACAAATAACAGCTGTTGAGGTCGAAGCGCCGAAAGCGGTTGCCTTAGATATTCCCGTCGTACAACCTGAAGAAAAGACGCCTGCTGTTGAAGCAGAGCCGGAATTGGATGTACAGGTGGAAATCCACGAGGAAAAGGTGGAAGACGACCGCTCCATCAATAAAAAGGTAAAAGATTTCGGAGACTACGATCCCACGTTGGATTTGAGCAAGTTTCAGTTGCCAAAAATTGATCTGTTGAAGCAGTATGGTGATGGGCAGATTAAATTTGACAAGGCGGAGATTGAGCAAAACAAAAACAACATTGTCGATACTCTGCGTAACTACAACATCGAGATCAAGGAAATCAAAGCAACCATTGGGCCGACCGTAACTTTGTATGAGATTGTCCCAGCGGCCGGTATTCGTATTTCTAAGATTAAGAATCTCGAGGATGACATCGCGTTAAGTCTTGCTGCTCTGGGGATTCGTATCATCGCACCCATTCCTGGAAAAGGAACCATCGGTATCGAAGTACCGAATGCGAAGCCGCAGATGGTGAGCATGAAGCAAGTGATCGCCAGTAAAAAATTCCAAGACTCCGATATGGAGCTTCCCGTGGCGATGGGTCGTACGATCACCAACGACAACTTTGTCTTTGACCTCGCAAAAATGCCTCACCTGTTGATGGCCGGTGCTACGGGTCAAGGTAAATCGGTCGGTTTGAACGCCATTCTCACTTCATTACTCTACAAAAAGCACCCTAGCCAGCTGAAATTTGTGTTGGTGGATCCAAAGAAAGTGGAATTGACCTTGTACAATAAAATAGAGCGTCATTACCTCGCAGTGCTGCCAGATTCGGACGAGGCCATCATTACGGACACCGCTAAAGTGGTCAATACGCTGAATAGCCTTTGTATCGAGATGGACAACCGGTATGAGCTGCTTAAAAGCGCCATGGTACGGAACATTAAGGAGTACAATGCGAAATTTATTGCACGGAAATTGAATCCGGAGGAAGGACATAAATTCCTGCCCTATATCGTTTTGGTGATTGATGAATTTGCCGATCTGATCATGACTGCAGGGAAAGAAGTCGAGATGCCGATTGCTCGTCTTGCGCAGTTGGCCCGTGCGATCGGAATTCATTTGATCGTTGCTACTCAGCGTCCTTCCGTGAATGTTATTACCGGTATCATCAAAGCCAACTTCCCTGCGCGTGCGGCCTTTAGAGTGACTTCTAAAATAGATTCCAGAACCATCTTAGATGCAGGAGGAGCAGATCAACTCATCGGTAAGGGTGACATGCTGTTTTCGCAAGGTTCTGATCTGATTCGTTTGCAATGTGCCTTTGTCGACACCCCAGAAGTGGAGGATATTTGTGATTTCATCGGCAACCAACAGGCCTACCCTATGGCGTATCAGCTGCCTGAATTTGTGGGTGAAGAAGGCGGTGGCGTTGGTGAGATTGATGCTGCAGATCGCGATGCACTTTTCGAAGACGCGGCTAGATTAGTGGTGGCCACCCAGCAAGGTTCAACCTCAATGATCCAAAGAAAGCTGAAATTAGGTTACAACAGAGCTGGCCGTATCGTAGACCAGCTGGAGGCTGCAGGTATCTTGGGGCCGTTCGAAGGTTCGAAGGCAAGACAAGTTTTAGTCCCAGATGAGTTCGCATTGGAACAGAAATTGAATGGAGATACGTAAATTGCACGCCATGAGAATTATTGCACTACTATTTCTACCGCTGATCACCTTTGCGCAAAGCCACGAACAAGCTAAATCACTTTTGAACCAAGTGTATGAAAGTACACTCGCTCTTGAGTCTCAGCACATCTCTTTCACCAATACCATGGAAGTCCCGTCAAACGGGGGAATGAAAGAGCGTTCAAGCAGTGGCGAACTTTATGCTATCGGAGAAAAAGTACGTGTAGTTACCGATGCCTTCACCTTCCTTTCTGACGGCACTACCGCTTATCTTATTTACCCTGAAGATGAAGAAATCGAGGTAGCTGCGTCTGACGAAGAAACTAGTTTAAGTCCAGCGGACATCCTGAAAAATTACCAGAGCGGGTACAGTTATAAATTGGCAGGAAAAGCGAATGAAAACGGTAAAACCATTCAATACATTCGATTAAAACCTGTTAGTAGCGAGGAGATTAAGGAAATTCTCATTGGCGTA
>CATITW010000148.1 GCA_949547975.1 Cryomorphaceae bacterium
AATGGTGCACTAACACAAAACGACGGTTACTAATGAAAGCATTTAAACTACTCGCATTTGCGGTGGCAGCCATCGCATTTACGGCCTGCGAACCAAGCGTTACAGGCAAAACAGAATTGGGCGATTTACCTACAGCAGGGTACACCGTGACTGAGGTAGACTCCAACACGGTTCGTCTTACATCTAATAGCTCCGGCGAACCTTTCCTCTACCAGTGGGAAGTGGAAGGCGTAGGTGTCTTTACCGGGGAAGAAGTAGAGGTATTCATCTCTACCATCGGTGTCTACAACATCGAGCACAAAGTATTCAACCAAGGCGGACACGATGTCGCTACGGGTACCGTAGAGATTTTCCGCGATGCACCGTTAGTATGTGAAGGCGCTGCAGAATTCTTGACCGATTGTACGTCACGTACCTGGAAAATGGCACCGATTGCAGGTTGTCTTTGGGTAGGTCCCGTGGACGGCTCGCAAACTTGGTGGTTCTTGCCGGCGACTGGTCCGACCGATCGTCCTTGTCTATTCAACGACGAGTGGACGTTTGATAAAGACGCAAAACTCACCTACGAGACTAACGGCGACCTTTGGGCGGAGACTTACATGGGTGTGGCAGCCGACGGTTGTCAGCCAGAGAGTTTCTTAACAGGCGATAAGGCCGACTGGGGTAGTGGTGTACACGACTTCGAGGTGATTCCGGATGCAGGTGTTGCTGGTATGGGTCAGCTTAAACTGATCGGTTCAGGTGCATTCATCGGGCTTCCAAAAGCAACGAATGTTGGTGAGGTAAGCTCGCCAGTTGCAGACATTACCTACGATATTCTTTCGATGACTGATGACGGCACTGCACGTTACATGGAGATCGAAGTAAACTTTGGCGGCGGTCTTTGGCGTTTCACCATCTACTCTGAACTCTAAGCCTGTATGCTGAAGTCTCATTACTCGTTGATAGCTGTAGCGCTGCTTTTTGCCTCTTGTGAGGTGGAAGAGCCGCCTGTACTTTCTGGCGCGGACATCTCTATCGAAGAGGGCAACACGGATTTCACCTTGACTTATGAGGTAAGCCTGAACAAGCCGGCGCCGAAGGACCTTACGTTTGATTATAAAACGGTGGATCTTGAGGCTGAAGCGGGTACCGATTTCGTTCAAACCGAAGGAACAGCAAGTATCGAGAAGGGACAAACGACCTACTCGATTCAAATCCCAATTTTGACCGACGAGGACTGGGAAAGTGATGAAAACTTCTGGATTGCATACAGCAACGGAAGTGAAGTCAGCATTCCGGAACCGTTTAATGTCATTACGATCGACAACGACGATACGGATTACAATCCTTCCGATTCTGGATACTCCACACCGTTATCCTACCCTGGGTTCAATCTAGTGTGGCAGGATGAGTTCGATGGCATGTCTTTGAATACGGCCGACTGGAATTACGAAACGGGCAATTCAGGCTGGGGAAATCAAGAAAGCCAGTACTACCGTGCAGGATCTAATAACGCTACAGTAGGTGATGGCTATTTGACCATTACAGCAAAAGAGGAGAACTATGGCGGTGCGCCGTTCACTTCTGCCCGTATTACCACTGAGAACAAACAAAGCTTCAAATATGGACGCATCGACATACGAGCGCGTGTGCCATTCGGACAAGGTTTGTGGCCGGCACTTTGGATGTTAGGCGATAATATTTCTACCGTGGGTTGGCCAGAATGTGG
>CATITW010000149.1 GCA_949547975.1 Cryomorphaceae bacterium
AAACGCTTCGCGATTCACGTTCATGGAAGACGCCTTTCCGGATGCGAAGTTCATGAAGTCGTTGCTGGACTCTGGACAACAACAGTCGGAAGATGTTGCGTATTTCGAACCGTTTTATCTCAAGGACTTCGTCGCGGAAAAATCGAAAAAGAAATGGCTTTAAGCCTTCGATACCTCCTCTGAATACTTTGCATGACAGTCTACAAGGTGATCATTCACGATACCTGTCGCCTGAAGGAAAGAATACATCGTCGTGGGTCCCACGAATTTAAAACCTCTCTTTTTTAAGTCTTTTGAAAGCTGTGCTGCAAGTGGAGTAACTGCCGGTACTTCTTGTAACGTGTTTGGTCTATTTACAACAGGAGTTCCGTCCACATGACTCCAGAAATAGTGGACTAGGGTACCTCCCTCGGACTGCATGTGCAGGGTAGCCCGTGCGTTCTGAATAGCGGCTCTGATTTTACCTTCATGTCTAATGATCCCAGCGTTATTTAGTGCGGCCTTTACTTCATGTTCGGACATGGCGGCTACTTGTTCGATATTAAAATGGTGGAAGACTTCTCGAAATGCTTCTCGCTTGTTGAGCACAGTAATCCAGCTGAGTCCTGCCTGAAAAGTTTCTAGAATCAAGCATTCAAACATGTGCTGCTCATCGAAGACGGGGCGTCCCCATTCAAGATCGTGGTAGTCGCGGTAGCGCTGTGAGCTTTCACACCATGGGCAACGCTTTACAAGGTCCATAAGTCCAAGGCTGTTTTGAGCTCATCGGTAGGCAGCTGACAACTGTGGTTTTTACAGATGAAAATCAGATTGCCGTCTTTTGGGAATCTTCCTAAAAGTAAAGGGGCATCTGAGGGGGTCTTGCCGGCAAGAAATAGTGTGCCTGGAACGTATTTTAAGGAGGTAAAGTCATTCCGCAGTTCAAAGGCTTGAGGACCGGTGAATACGGCTTCGCGTCCGCCGCTCTCGATTTGCATGGCAAGCTGGAGCCAATTCGAAAAATTGGGCCCGTATTTGAAGACTTTTTTGTGGACACCTTCGCAAAGGTCCTTCGCCTCTTGCAGTGCTTCATTATCCTCGGCGAGCACTCCGAGCTTGTATTTGAAGTGGGCGAGCATGGAATTGGCACTTGGGATCACATTGTCCTCGATCTCAATGACCGTTTGCCAATTTTCCTCACTTTCCGCGCTCAGCGCATAGAACAAGCCGCTTGTCTTAAACCTGTCAAATACACGGTGTAAGGCGATTGCTTTTTCCAAATATTGAGATTGCCCGGTGAGCTGGTAGACGGCGAGTAGGGCATTTCCATAACTGGCGTGATCGTCCAAGAAGGCTTCTTGAGAGCTCCCCGCTTGGTGCAGCAGTTGTGGAGCGCTTCCAACTTGTTTTTCTAACGCTTCCATTAGTGTAATGGCAGATGAGTCATAGCCAGAGTTCGGGAAGGCCCAATGCGCTTCGACGAATCCCTCAACAAGGAGCGCATTCCATGAAGTGATGGCTTTTTCGTCTCGAATCGGTCGAGGATGGGTGGTTAGGCGAGCCGCACTTGCCGATTTTAATTCACGCAACCAAGTGGTTTTGTACTCCTGGAGCGCGGCTAGAGTCAACGCGTGTTGCTCAGCGAAAACGTCGTCTGTGGTGTTGCGATGCAATATGAATTTGCCCTCCCAGTCGTGGTGTTCCTTGATGTCAAAATAGGCATCGAAGAGGGATTTTTCGGGCAAGTGAAGTGCCTCTAATTCTTCCAGGGTCCACACGTAGAATCCGCCTTCTTCACGCTGTTCGCGAGGGGTGGGGGAGTCCGCATCTAGGGCACTTGCGTAGAGTCCGTTGCTTAATTTCATCTGCTGCTCTAAAAACGCGATGGTGCCGTGCAGGGTTTGAGCATACAACTCACGCTTGGTAGCACGATATGCTTTGGCGTAAAGGCCGATGAGTTGGGCATTGTCGTAGAGCATTTTCTCAAAATGGGGGACCTTCCAGAATCGGTCCGTAGCATACCGGGTGAAGCCGCCATGGACCTGATCGTAAATACCGCCTAGCGCAATTTTATCCAGGGTGAGTAGCGTATAGTCAAGGACGCTTGTATCAGCAGCACTGAGACTGTAGTCGAGTAAAAAGCTGTAGTTGTTGGGCAGCGGAAATTTGGGAGATCCATTCGGGCCGCCATTTACAGGGTCGATCGTACGCATCCAAAAAGCGACAACGTCTTCGAAATCTGTTTTTTGAAAAGCGTTAGGGGCAACGCTTTGGCTGACTTTAACCATATCGGTCAGTCCCTCGCGCATCTGAGCCCCATAGTCGCGGACTTTTTCAGGATCTTCTTGCCATAAGCTCTGTACGCTTGACAATGCCTCTAGCCAGTCCGCTTTCGAGAAATACGTACCGCCGTAGATCGGAGTGCCGTCAGGAAGGGCAATAACGTTTAGGGGCCAGCCGCCTTGTCCGGTCATCAGTTGAATGGCATTCATGTAGCGTGCATCGATGTCCGGGCGTTCCTCTCGGTCGACTTTGATCGATACGAAATCTGCATTCATGGCATCAGCGACAGTGTGGTCTTCGAAACTTTCCTCTTCCATCACGTGGCACCAGTGGCAGCTGGAATAGCCGATCGAAATGATCAAGAGTTTCTGCTCTTTTTGGCTCTTTTCTAAAGCGGCATCGCCCCAATTTTTCCAATGAACGGGGTTGCCGGCGTGCTGTTGTAAATACAAACTAGAACTCTGTGCCAATTCATTTTGATTCGTAGACATCGTGCATTGTGTTAGGGCGAATAAAAAAACCAGGAAACCTAGGAAGTTGCGCATAATCCAAATTTAACCTTAACTTCTCAGCGGAACGGGTTCAAGAGGTTATTTTTGCCCATTAAAATTCCCCGCTATGTGGTATGAAATCCTAGTATTTGTCTTGTTCCTCCTTGCTATCATTGACCTTACGGTCGGAGTGAGTAACGATGCGGCAAATTTCTTGAATTCGGCAATCGGTTCAAATGTAGCCTCGTTTAGAACGATTCTGATCATCGCCTCGATAGGGGTGATCGCAGGTGCCGTTTCCTCAGAGGGGATGATGGAGGTAGCGCGAAAGGGAGTGTTCATACCGAGTTTCTTCACCTTTGACAACATCATGCTCATTTTCGTAGCCGTGATGCTGACCGATATCATCTTACTAGATTTCTACAACAGCATAGGACTGCCCACCTCGACCACCGTTTCGATCGTCTTCGAGCTGTTAGGTTCCGGTTTTATCATAGGATTGCTGTACAGCTGGCAGCAAGGAATGGAGATAGAATTTGCCAATTTCATCAACTTCAGTACGGCCACAAAAATCATACTGGG
Source organism: Cryomorphaceae bacterium (assembly GCA_949547975.1). Next base: position 3,336 of record CATITW010000149.1, read on the forward strand.
AATCTTCTTAAGTGTACTCGTCGCCTTTTCAACAGGTGCCTTTGTACAGTTCATCACGCGCTTGCTCTTTACGTTCGACCTTGACCGTGGTATGAAAAAATACGGTGCAGTCTTTAGCGGGATTGCCATTACTGCGATCACCTACTTTTTGCTGATCAAGGGCCTCAAGGGGGCTTCGTTCATTTCCTCTGACGTCCGCGATTGGATCAAAGCAAACACTTTAAGCATTATCGGTGTGAGTGTTGTGGTGTGGTCGCTGATCACCTTCTTGCTGTCCCGATTCTTAGCGTTTAATCCACTAAAGTTCATCGTACTTGCCGGGACGTTCTCCTTGGCCATGGCATTTGCTGGAAACGACTTGGTGAACTTTATTGGGGTGACCGTCGCTGGATTCCAAAGTTTACAGGCATGGGGTGCATCGACGCTTCCTGCAGACGCGTTCTTTATGGACATTTTGGGCGAGAAGGCGAAGGCACCTTTATACATGCTGATGAGTGCTGGGATTATTATGGTGGCGACGCTGTGGACTTCGAAAAAAGCAAGAAATGTCAGTCAGACCGAGGTGAAATTGGCTCGTCAAGGAGAAGGTGAAGAACGCTTTAAGTCGAACGCACTTTCTAGAGGTATTGTGGGACTGTTTTTGGGTATCGGCCGCAGTTTCGGATACGTGTTAGGGGAGAAAAATATCGATCGATTAAATGCTCGCTTTGCACATGATCGTTCGACGATGAAAGATGAGGCAGCGAGTTTTGATTTGCTGCGTGCTTCGGTCAACTTAATGACAGCGTCTATTTTGATCGCCTATGCGACCTCACTAAAACTACCGTTATCCACCACTTACGTGAGCTTTATGGTTGCGATGGGAACTTCTTTAGCGGATCGCGCTTGGGGAATGGAAAGCGCCGTATACCGCGTTGCTGGGGTTCTTCAGGTGATCGGTGGTTGGGTGATGACAGCCGTTATTGCTTTTGTGGCGAGTGCTACTTTCGGATTGATCATGTTCTACGGTGGAAAAATAGGTGTGATTGCCGTTGTGCTCATCGCTGCGGCGACTCTTATCCGTTCGCACATCAGTTTCAAGAAGTCCGACGCAGAAAAGAATTTGGAAGAAACCGTAGAGGAATTGAAGCCTGCTTTATCGGAACAATTCGAGGTACACAAAACAGAGATAGCTGCGAACCTGCGCAACCTAGATAAAATGGTCACCTTGAGCATGCGCTCTTTAGTGGGGTCCAACAAGGATATTTTATTAGAGAGTACCAAGCGTCTGGGTGCGGATGAGAAACGATTAGAGAAGAACATCAAAAAGGCCTTCCGTCCGGTCGAAAGTTTCTCGGTCGAAGATCAAATCACCTACGCGCAATTGCAAATTCAGGCACATCAGAGCATTCTCGATATTTACACGGTAGCCAACCGATTAGCCTCTAATTGTCTCAACCACATTACCAATTTTGGTGGTGTACCGCGCAGCGAATATTTAGACTTTATCATCGACTC
>CATITW010000150.1 GCA_949547975.1 Cryomorphaceae bacterium
AACGGCCACATCAGCAAGCCCTTCAACCCGAAAGATTTATTTGAAATATTGAAGAATTACGTTCCCTCGGAGCAGTGATTTACTGTGCTCCGAGCGGATGTATGTTCTATTTTTTAGGATGGCTCAGCGTGGACTTATACTTCAACTGAAGCCCCATCAAAAAGTTACGTAGGTACTGTCCTTTCACATAGCGAAAAGACTTGTGCGTCGGTTTTCTAAAAAACGCACTAAGCTCATGCGGGCTCAATTTCCGATCGACCAAAGCAAAAACTTCCATCATATCTTCCGAACGCATGTTAAAGGCAATCTTCAGCTTGCGAAGAATCGTATTGTTACTGATCTCCTCTTCCGGAACCGGCGGTGGTCCGTCCTGCGCACCCCGTCTTTCAATAATGATCCCATTTAGAAATATAGCCAATTCACGATCGGTCATCAGCACAAAGCGCTCCTCTTCCTCCGTACCTGCCCAGCCCTTATATTCAGCCTCAGTTACTTCAAACCCCGTCGACGCAAAGAGCGCAACGACGTCCTCATACTGGTACCCAAACAAATAGCGAAGGCGTCTGTAAATATCATTGTTGATCATCAGCGGCGCTTATTCCTTTACCTCAGCGGCAACCGAAGTTGCAGGAGCCTCCGTAGATGCAGCTGGAGCAGCTGGAGCAACTCCGGCAGGCTTGCCCTTTTTCGGGTTCGGCAATGCGTCATACATCAAACGGTGCTGTGAAGGCGCCTTCTCTTTACGAGGTTTCTTATCACCTTTCGGCTTGCGCTCACCGCCGTTTTGCTTGGCTTTCGCCGGACGTTCCTTACGGCTTTCATTCTTCGCTGGCTTCGGTCCGCGTGAGCGTCCACCGCCTTTGCCTGAACTGCGCCACTGTGGGCCTTCACCGAGCTCCGAAGGGGGTTGTAATTTATCCAATTCACGGTCGATCAGCTGTTCGATGCGTGAAAATTTGAACATGTCATCAGGACTGACCAAAGTCACGGCCATACCTTCTGTTTTAGCACGAGCAGTTCGCCCGATACGGTGTACGTAATCTTCGGCGTCACCGGGTACGTCAAAATTGATCACAAGGTCAATCCCTTTGATATCAATCCCACGCGACATCACGTCGGTAGCCACCATGATGCGGGTCTTTCCAGATCTGAAATCACGCAACGCTTCCTCGCGCGCCTCTTGCTCATAATCCGAGCTGATCCCTTGACATGCGTAGCCTTTCTTCTGCAGCGTACGCGCCAATTTTTCCACCTTCTTCTTCGTCGAACAGAACACAATAATGCTCTTAAAGTCGTCTTTATCCCCTAAAATATCACGGACAAGTGCCACTTTCTGCTCTTCATAAGCGAGATACACCTTCTGCGTAACGCCTTCTGCTGGCTTAGAAATAGCCACTGAAATTTCATCCGGATCGTTCAGAATCTGCTTGGCCAATTGGCGAATTTTCGGCGCCATAGTCGCGCTAAACATCAAGCTCTGACGCTCCTCTGGAAGTTCCTTGATGATCTTTAAAATGTCGTCGTGGAAACCGATGTCGAGCATGCGATCCGCCTCATCCAAAATCAGGTGCTTCACGGTACCGAATTTCACGTAACCGCGTGCAATGTGCGCTAACAAACGACCTGGCGTCGCTACAATCACATCCGCACCACCTTTCAAGGCATCTGCTTCCGCTTCCCAGCTCACACCGTCACCTCCACCGTACACGGCAAAACATGAAGCGTTTGTGAAATAGGCAATCCCCTGAATCTGCTGGTCGATCTGCACCGCCAATTCACGGGTTGGACATAAAATAAGTACTTGGACCCCCTCAGTCACTTCTTCAGCGAGCTGATTCAATGTAGGTAATACGAAGGCGGCGGTTTTTCCGGTTCCCGTTTGCGCACAACCGATCAGGTCTTTTCCGCTGAGAATGGTAGGTATTGCTTTTTCTTGAATCTCGGTTGCCTCTTCAAAGTTCATGTAGAACAGTGCGTCTAACAACGTATCATTCAGCCCAAAGTCTGTAAATTTTTTCATCTATTCGTTTAAGTGTAGTTCCACCCGAACGTCGATGTTTTGTGCAATAATAAAGTTTGAATAGCCTTCTCCGAGGCCCCACAAAGATCTATCGACAGTAAAGGTGCCGATCAAATGTCCACTTGTGTCTTCGACAAGTTCGAGGCTCAGTGGTTTTGATACTCCACGCAAGGTAAGCGAACCATCTAGTTTATAGGTAGTTTGTGCGGAGGATTTTCCCACAAATGTGACTTTGTCTGCTGCAAAGCACAACTCGGGAAATTGGTC
>CATITW010000151.1 GCA_949547975.1 Cryomorphaceae bacterium
GATCAACCGTTTTACTTTTCAGAATTGGGCGCGGACAGCTATATGAAAGTTGCCAAAGACGGCTTTGAACAAGGAGAAAATGAGCGCGCACAGGCGCAAGCGGTAGGACATATTTTAGAGGAATTGGTGCCGCATCATTCGGCAATCGCTGGACTCACTCTCTTCTCATTTACCGACGGCTGGTGGAAGGCGGGCAATCCGGATACACAGGATGTGGGTGGATACGCGCCGAACAGCAGTGGGGTTCCATACGACGGTGCTCCGAATGAAGAATTTTGGGGGATGGTAGACATCGACCGCAATAAAAAAGAGGTGTTTGATGTGATTGCTGAGCACTTTAAGGGCATCAAAAAAACGGAATATGAACACTAAGAAAGCATTTTGGGTAAGCGCTACCGCCTTGCTATTCGCAAGTTGCACCCAAACCGACACAACTATGGTACGTATTTATGAGACCTCGGAAGCCGGGAATCTGTGCGCTGAGGTAACACCGTCTGCAACGCTCGAAAACCCTTCGGTTTTAGAAGTGGATTTTTCACAGCCGCGTCAGGAGATTTCTGGTTTCGGTGGGGCATTTACGGAAGCCTCGGCTTCGCTTTTGAATCGACTTTCAGAGCCGCAAGCACAAGGCATTATCGAAGGCTACTTCGGTGAGGAGGGCTCGCGTTATTCCCTGATGAGAACGCACATGAATTCGTGCGATTTCTCGTTGTCGAACTACAGCTACACCCCCGTTGAGGGAGATACTGCCTTGGAGCACTTTTCGATCGATGAGGACCGTGCAGATTTGATTCCGATGATTCAAAGCGCCCAAAAAGCCAGTAAAGAAGGATTCCGTTTGTTCGGTTCGCCTTGGACTGCGGCGCCTTGGATGAAGGACAACAACAGCTGGGTCGGTGGAAAACTACTGCCGGAATACTACGATACTTGGGCACGTTTTTTCGCGAAATATGTGGATGCATACCGCGCTGAAGGGATTGATATTTGGGGTTTCACGGTTGAAAATGAGCCGCACGGAAATGGGAACAATTGGGAAAGTATGCTCTACTCGCCTAAAGAAATGACAGATTTCGTGGAGCACCACCTCGGGCCAGTTTTGGAGAAAGACGGCAAGGGTGACTTGGTGATTTTGGGGTACGATCAGAACAGAGAAGGGCTGCGCGAGTGGGTCGACGAGATGTACCGTGACGAAAACTCTTCTCGTTACTTCGGCGGTACGGCGGTGCACTGGTATGAAAGCACCGTGGAGTATTTTCCAACTGAATTGGACTATGCACATGAAAAGGCACCGGACAAATATTTGATTCAAACCGAGGCGTGTGTGGATGCACAAGTGCCGGTTTGGAAGGACGATGCGTGGTACTGGAAAAAGGAAGCAACGGATTGGGGATACACTTGGCGTGAGGAGTCGAAGAAATACTTGCACCCGAAATATGCGCCGGTCAACCGCTACGCGCGCGACATCATCGGTTGTTTGAACCACTGGGTAGACGGCTGGGTAGACTGGAACATGGTGCTTGATCGAGAGGGCGGACCGAACTGGAAACAGAATTGGTGTATCGCACCAGTGATTGTAGATCCAGCGGAAGATGAGGTCTATTTCACTCCTCTGTATTATGTGCTTCAGCATTTTAGTAAATTCATCCGTCCGGGAGCACGAGTTTTTCCCGTTCAGAACGAAAATAAAGCGTTGATGACTACTGCTGCACAAAACCCAGATGGGTCCATCGCAGTCGTGATTTTCAACGAGGGGTACGATGCGCATCCCGTAGCCTTGAAAGTAGGTGAAACCACTACTTTCGTTGAGGTAGGCGCACAAACATTACAAACGATTATTATCGAACCTAAGACAGAATAACCATGAGCACAGCAGTACGATCAAAAGTTTCCATGGGCCAGAAAGTGGCTTTCGGAGTAGGCATGTTGGCCAACCAAATGTTCCCGGCAGCCATGAGCATTTTTATGGTCGTACTCGTTCAGGATTTGGGTTTTCCCGGCTGGATGTGGGGGGTGATTTTCTTTGCGCCACGCGCTTTTGACGCCATCCTGGATCCGATCATGGGATTCATTTCGGACAACACCCGTTCGCGCTGGGGTAGACGCCGCCAGTACGTATTCATCGGCGCATTGCTGATGGGCATTTCCTTCATCCTATTGTGGCAGTTGCACCGCGAAAATTCCTTGACCTACAACTTTACGTATTTCATGGTCTGGTCGTTCATTTTCTATTTGGGCCTCACCATTTTTGGCGTGCCCTACGTGAGTATGGGCTACGAGATGAGCGACGATTTTCACGAGCGCACCTCCGTTATGGCCACGGCACAGTGGATCGGACAATGGGCTTGGGTGATCGCACCGTGGTTCTGGGTCATCATGTACGATCCGGATTGGTTTCCTACCGCTGATGTCGCCACACGAACCCTTGCCTTTTGGGTCGGTATCGTCTTTATGTTGTGTGCGATGGTTCCTGCCTTCTTTATCAATTCTGAATCCACCCTCGACAAAGACTATGAACCCCTCGGATTCCGCGGCGTATACAACGCCTTAGGTCAGATCGTTCAAAGTTTCAAAGAAGCATTTTCTTCTGCACCCTTTAGAAAATTGTGCATCTCTACCTTCCTGATCTTTAATGGCTTCAACACCATCGCAAGTTTCACGTTCTTCATCATTAAAAGCCATTTGTTCAACGACGATGCCTCTGCTGTCGGCGTTTGGCCCACCTTGTTCGGTAGTGTCGGCGCGATCGTCACCACGTTCCTCGTGATTCCACTGGTTGCGCGCATGGCCAAAGTGATGGGCAAGCGCAAAGCTTTCATTGTTTCGCAAGGCATCTCCATCATCGGCTACATCATGTTGTGGTTCCTAATGGTGCCTGGCAAACCGTATTTATTCCTCTTCGCACTTCCGTTCCACTCGTTCGGGATCGGTAGCCTCTTTACGATCATGATGTCGATGACCTCTGACGTGCTCGATATCGATGAGCTGGAGACCGGCAAGCGTCGTGAAGGCGTGTTTGGAGCCATCTACTGGTGGATGGTGAAGCTGGGCTTTGCATTCGCAGGGGCATTAAGCGGCTTGATCCTCACTTTAGTCGACTACCAAAGCGGCGCCGTTGCACAGCCAGAAGGTGCGGTAGACAGTCTACGTTTGGTGTTTTCCGGACTGCCGATCGTTTGTACCCTTA
>CATITW010000152.1 GCA_949547975.1 Cryomorphaceae bacterium
AGTTCTTGACGCGGTTCTACCAATGCATCAGTGATGCGAAGATTCACCCAGTCTAGATTGTAAGCAGCGTCCGCATTTGAAGGGTCGAACAATAGGGCGCGCTCAAAAAATACTTTGGCTTCACCGAGCTCGCCAAGACGAACATAGCAATTCCCCATGTTGTGAAACAGCTCGCTGTCTTTGACTTGAGCCGTAGCTACACGCTCATAGAACTCGAGCGCTTGTGCGTACGAACCTTGGTCGTACAAGGTCTTCGCAGAATCTGCGAGTTGGTTTAGATCTTGTCCCATAGCACGTCAAATCTTTTTACAAGTTCAGCATCATCGGCAGCAGTGCCTGGAGCATATTGTGCCATCTGGCAGCGCTCTTTTATAAAGACATAATCCGCCGCAACCTCTTCTCCTTTGCGCTGCTGCAAGGCATGTTCATGATTTTGCTCTCGGCCTATTCCCTGCTCTAAAAGCAATTCCTCTAAGGCATTCAGCATAATTCCATGGCGGTCGTTGCTCTTTTGCTCAAATGCTTGCGTTACATCGCGTTTGAGCGCCTTGCGTTTGGAGCTCACCACAGTGGCGGTTTGTTTTCTTGGGATGGCATGAACGCCCCAAGCTAAGCCGAGCAGGAGCAATACCGCCCAAGACCACTTCTTCAGCTCAATCTCTACATACGGAGTGTTGGCTCCATCTTGCAAATAGCGAATGTCTTCATCGATCGTTTTCACTTCTCGTTTAGTGCTTTCATCTCCGAACCCTCCGGCAGGAGTCGCCGCGAGCTCATCGCTTTCCACAATCAAGGTGTCTGTAGGAGCAACGATGGTCTCATAGGCTCCTTTTTTCGTGTCGAAATAAGTGAACCGCATCTCAGGGAGTAGAAAGGATCCCTTGAATTGAGGCACCAGTAAATATTCGTATTCTTTGAATCCACGAACACCGCGCTCGGAGTAGCGAATACTTTCATTGTATTTCGGATCATAAACATCGAAGCCCTGCGGTTGCTGAAGATCAGGTACTGAAATGGTGTTGAAGTTCCCATTTCCCTCGATACGGACTTTTACCGTGATGCTCTCTTCACCACCGATGCGCGTTCGGCTAACGTCCCGGATAAATTTCAAAGAACCGACTGCTCCCGAGAAGTTTTCAGGCTTAGGGGTGGGAAGTGGTTTGATTTTAACCGCGGGAATGTTGGCTGTGGCTACCTCTTGGACGAACTTGGTCAGGGGCATGCCAAAGAAATCACGACGTCCGGTCGGAACTTGTACTTTCCCCGAGATTTTAAGCTCTTGTCCACCCAGTGTGCCCGGTTTATTTGGGAGAATTAGTCGCTTACTAAAGTCAAGCACCGTGGCCAATTTTCCTTTGACCATTTCCCCGCGTTGACTCTGCTCAAAATCCAATTCCTTTTGGAGTACGTTTTCGAAATTGGGTGCCTGTAAAATATTCAAATCCCGCACGGGCTCATACAAATAGGCCTGCATCAGTAGAACGATAGGCTCCCCGACATACACTTCTTTCTTTGAGGTCAGAATCTGCACATCAAAACTCTCTTTGGCTTTTTGCGATAGGGCGTTCTTACGCTTGACCCCTTGCTTGACCTCGATGTTAAGCGTGTTGCTTTTGTACAATTTCCCCCCGTCCATCAGCGTCGCCGGAGCAATGGTAAAGCGCCCTTCTTTGGTAGCAACTACCTCGTAGGACAGTTTACGGGTAAAGCTTGCTGATCCATTAATAATCTGGGTTTGCGAACTTTGATACGGCCCCGATACGATAATGAAGTCGTTCATTTTCGGGGGAGTGAGTTGCGTATTCCGCGCACTCCACGACCAAGTAATTCTAAACGGCTCGTTCAACCCTACCGTCGTTCGTGAGCTGCTTGCATTGATCTGAATGTCTTGCCCCCAAACTGTGCTACTCAGCAGCAGCAGGGCGACCCACAATCCTGTTATTCTACCAATCCTTTTCACCGCTTTTCTTTTTTCCTTTCGCCTTTTTCGCAGTGACTTTTTCGGCAGTCTTTTCTTCTGCACGCTGTATGGCCTCGAGCAATCCCTTGATCTCTTCGGGCGTCATTTTAGCTTTCGCCTCGCCGCCTTCTTCGGGTTTGTTTTGCTCGGAATTGCCGTCCTGCTCCTCAGGCGATCCATTTTCATTCTCGCTTTTATCCTGGTTCTTTTCATCACCGTTTTCTCCGCTTTGATCCTGCTGATCTTGCTTTTGCTTTGAGTCGTCCTTCTCCGGATCTTGCTGCTGTGGATCGTCCTTTTTCTGCTCAGGTTCTTCCTTGTCCTCGGAATCTTTCTTGTCCTGTTGCTGGTCCTGATCCTGCTCTTGATTTTCTTGATCCTCTTGCTGTTTCTTCAACAACGAAACCGCCTTGTTTAGATTGTAAATCGCATCGGGCTGGTCGGGTTGCAAACGCAATGATTCTGAATACGCACCTATGGCCGATTCATACTCCTCGGCCCCGAGAAATTGGTTCCCGAGGTTGTGCAATGCATTGCTACGCTGCTCATCAGTGGTCGCATATTCAAGCGCTTTTTGCAATGCGCCACGTGCCTCCTGCTGTGCACCGATCTGGCCCAAGCTTTGTGCAAGATTATAGTAGGGCTCATAGGCACTAGGTTCACGCTGAGCAGCTTCTAAAAACGCTCTTGCTGCGCTTTCGTGAAGTCCCGCTTGGGCATCTTCCACGCCGCGGCGCATCGTTTCGGCATATTCATATTTGCTGCCTTGGATCGGTTCAAGCACTAGGGCGGTGGAGTCGATGTTTTGTCCCCATCCGTTCAGGCTGAACAGTACTGCTAGTGCCAGCGGTGCAGCGGTTTTATGGAACGGATTTCCGACGCGAGAGGGCAGCAAGAGGTAGAGCAGTAAAAACAGCACACCTGGAAGCAAGAACCAGGAGAATTGGGCGTCGTAGTCGATCGCAATTTCTTCGGAGATGTCCGCTTTGTCGCCACCTTCTACAAACGATTGGATTTGAGCGAGCGAGCGTTCGGTGCGGTTGCCGTCGACGTATTGCGCGCTTAATCGGTCACTGATCCTGCTCAGTTTTCCCTCGTCTCTTCGAGTGATCACCACCTCGCCATTTTGGTCCTTTTTAAAGGTGGTTCCTCGCGAAGTCCGAGACATGGGTATGGGGCCTCCGCCTTGTGTTCCAAGTCCGACAATCATGAGGTTCACAGGGAAGTCGGGCAGAATGTTTTCGTCGATGCTCTCGTGATCTTCGCCATCGGTGAGTACGACAATAAAGCGTCCGGCTGGCGAAGCAGGGTTGAAATAGCCCAGAGCGTATTCAAGCGCAGCGCTGAGATTCGTTCCTTGCGATGGGGCGGCATCTGGAGTGGCAGCTTGTAAGGCCATTTTTGCCGCGGCATAATCTGTAGTAATGGGAAGGGCAGGGTAGGCGCTACCTGCATAGGCGATGATGCCCACGCGGTCTCCACCGAGCTCATCCAGTGTTTTGGAGATTAGTAACTTGGCTTTTTCTAATCGAGACGGGGCGATGTCTTCAGCAAGCATGGAGCGGCTAACATCCAACGCAAATACCACATCGGCACCTTTGCGATTGACCTTCTGTTTTTTACCGCCCATCTGAAGATTTGCCAAGCCAAAGCCGAAGCACAGAAGTGCCAAGGCGAGAAGAGTTTGACGTGTGAAGTAGCGCGCTGTTCCAAACGAGGAGCGCACTAGTTGCGTAGTTTCCTTGTTGAGTCCCAGGGACTTCCAGGCGCCTTTACGCCAGCGATGAAATGCTACGGAAGCAGCGATGACAAGCAAAAAAAGCGCCGGGCCAAGCCACAAATACTCCGGATGTTGCCATTTGAAATCCATATTAAAACGCCGTTTTTAACAAGACAAAATTGATCAAGAGCTCTAAGCCAACAAGGGCTAAGGCGATCCATACAAAGATGCTGTAATGTTCGGTATATCTGTAAAATTGGAAGCCTTCGATCTCACTCTTTTCTAATCCGTCGATGATGTCATAAATCTCGATCAGCGATTCTTTGTCCGTCGCGCGGAAATACAGTCCGTCCGTGATAGAGGCGATGCGTTTGAGCAGTTCTTCGTCGATGGTTACTTGACGCGGGCGGTACACAAATTTTCCACTGGGGTCCAGTGCCACGGGAGTTTGTGCAACACCATTGGTACCCAGTCCGATCGTGTAGACTTTTACATTTAAACTCGCTGCCAATTCAGCCGCTTGTATCGGATCCACTAAACCCGCATTGTTCTCTCCATCGGTTAACAAGATCACGACCTTACTTTTTGCTGTGCTCTCAGCCAGCCTATTCACCGCCGTACTCAGCCCCATTCCTATGGCCGTTCCACCTTCTAATAAATCCCAGCGCAATTCGCGAATCTGCGTATTCAGCAAACTGTGATCGGTGGTCAGCGGCACAGGGCTATAGCTCTCGCCGGCATAAATCACCAAGCCCATCCGGTCCATGGTACGTTCGGTAACGAAATTCATCGCTACCTCTTTCAAAGCCTCGAGTCGGTTCGGCTCTAAGTCTTTCGACATCATTGAGGCACTAATGTCTAAGGCCATCATCATGTCAATTCCCAAATTTTGACTCGGTTGCTGAATCACTTCGGAGCTTTGTGGACGAGCCAGTGCAGTACAAATCATACCAAAGGCCAGCCAAGAAAGCAAAGAGCTGTTCGAGCGTAGACGTGCCAGTGGGGACGAGCCCAAATGCTGCACGGAAGAATATTTATAGCTGTTAAATCGACCGCGTCTAAGGCGGTTGAGTCCGAAGA
>CATITW010000153.1 GCA_949547975.1 Cryomorphaceae bacterium
GCACAAGGTTTGTTAGCCGTGGCGTTTATTCTCAGTGGCGTTATGAAAATCACTTCTCCTATGGAGGAATTAGCCGCAAATGGAATGACTTTCGTAGACCACTTTTCTGAAGGCATGGTACGCTTTATAGGAATTAGCGAAGTATTAGGAGGCCTTGGGCTCATCTTGCCTTCCCTTTCTCGTATCAAACCAATTCTTACTCCAATAGCTGCCCTCGGATTAGCAACGGTCATGATCCTGGCGATGGTCTATCACCTTTCTGTAGGAGAACCTATCGTACCAAACATCGTTCTACTGGCTATTGCAGCGTTTATCGCTTGGGGCAGAATGGCAAAAGCACCTATCCTCGCGAAATAATCGCCTGGAATACCTCTGCTGCTAAAATCTATTCGATTCACGGGATTTTGTACTCGCTCTTTGGCGTTCGTTGTGCACATTTTTGACCTTGTAAAAAATACATCAAGATGTCAACAGCACAACCTTATGGGCCGAAAGGCTGGACGCCAGAGCGCATATCCTCATTAGCCGGAAAAACCTACGTAATCACAGGAACCACGAGTGGTACTGGATTTGAAGCAGCAAGAATTCTGCTCTCAAAAGGTGCAGAAGTTGTCATGCTCAATAGAAATCCCGTTAAAGCAGAGCAAACCATTACCGCTTTAAAAGATCTTCTGTCTTCAGAAATCAAGGTACATAATATTCAAATGGACCTTTCAGATCAAGCCACGGTAAAGAGTGCGGCGAAAGAAGTGCTCGACACTGTAGAACGGATCGATGCATTGCTGTGTAATGGTGCCATTGCTCAAGTGCCAAAGCGCGTGCTTACTAAGGAAGGCTGGGAGTCACAAATGGGAGTGAACCACTTCGGTCACTTTACACTTCAAGCGTTACTGTACCCGATGATCGAGCGTTCTAAAGGACGTATCGTCACCGTGGGAAGCCTCGGCTATGATATGGGAATAAAGGCGATCAATTTTGACGACCTTAATTGGGCACAAAATTATACTCCGAATAATGCCTATAGTCAGAGTAAACTCGCTCAAATCATGGGTGTGTATGAGCTCCAAGAACGGCTGAAGGCGGCGGGAAAAACGGGCACCAAAGTCTACGCCTGTCATCCAGGCTCTTCTAGAACTAACCTGATCAACACGAGCGGTAGTTTCCTTATGAAGATGATCTTCGGTTTGATGAAAAAATCTCCGTTAACACAACCTGCCGAGAATGGCGCATACCCGCAACTGATGTGTGCGACAGAGGAAGACTTGGACCAGCAAGCATTCTACGGACCGACAGGAAGGAATAATTGGGTCGGGCCGGTAGGAGCGCATGAACTTAAAGCACATGCTAAAGACCGCGATGCCGCAAAACGACTTTGGGAACTGTCGGAACAAGAAACTGGCGTAACTTGGAATCTATAACGGACGTATGTCCACCTATACCTTGTTGTCATGGATATTCTAAAAGCTGCTAACGCTTGGGCAAAAGCAGAACTCATCTCGACTCCTTTTTTCGCGCTAGCAGGTCTAGTATTTGTAGCGGTTAGTATCGGATTTTGGCAGTTTGGCAAAACAGATCTCGCACGCAGCTATATCCTCCCCACGCTCATTGCGGGAGTACTTCTGGTCATTATCGGAGCTGGACTGTATTACACAAATGTGAAACGATTGAGCGCCTTTGAACTCGAGTTCAATGAAGATCCGGTGGTGTTTGTTCAAAATGAATTGGCTCGAACGGCGGCGACGCTGCAAGAGTATAAAAATGTAGTTTTTACAGCCATACCAGTGATTATTGTCATCTGTGCTGCTCTGCTCTATGTGCTCCAAGGACCGGCTTGGAAAGCTTCAATGATCACTACGATTGCAATGCTTTCGGTGATTCTTCTGATCGACGGTCTTGCACATGCTCGCATCGCTCATTACCACGACCAACTCGTAGAAGCAAAAGAAGAATACAAAGCGTAATATGCAGCATTTCAAGTCTTTATCCGAATACTTAGCCTATCTCGAGCTTCCCCGCCCTGAACACCCCATGCTTAGTGTGTTTTGCGCTGTAGAGCAAGATTTTCTGCCGTGCGCACGCAAAAGCTCTCCGCCCATTTCCAACGACTGCTACACCATAAGCTTCAAGAAAAATGTGCAAGGGTCGTTGAATTACGGTCGAACAAAATTTGATTTTAGCAATGGATCTTTGTTCTTCCTCGCCCCGCGTCAAGTGGTGCAATGGGAGGACACATCGGTTTCGAACCAGCAAGGTTTTTCTATCCTGATTCACGAGGACTACCTCAAAGGAACACCGCTAGCAGCTTCCATTCACACCTATGGATTTTTCTCCTATTCCATCAATGAAGCACTGCATCTTTCCCCAAAAGAGGAGCAACAGATGGAGTTCTTAGCCCAGAGCATTCACGCTGAATATCAAAATAATCAGGACGAATACAGCAAGGAAATCATCATTGCCCACCTCGAGACATTGTTGAAGTACGCCAACCGTTTTTATGAACGTCAATTCCTAAACCGTAAGGAGCTTTCTCACCGCTTGCTTGCGGCATTCAATCAGCTTTTGAGTGCGCTTTTACAATCGAACCAATTCCAACAAAAAGGCATTCCCAGCATCGAATTTCTCGCCGCTCAGCTCGATGTTTCACAACGCTATCTCAGCGATACTCTGAAAAAGGAAACCGGTAAAACAGCTATCGAGCATTTGCACTTGTATCTGGTCGATGCGGCTAAAAACTCCTTGCTGGATCCCCAAAAATCCATTTCAGAAGTGGCCTTCTTATTAGGGTTTGAATATCCCGCCTATTTCTCTCGACTGTTCAAAAAAGTCGAAGGAATGAGCCCGACACAATACAGGGAACGTTATAGGGTGAATTAGCGCGGTACTAGAACGGGGAATTGGCCACGGAAAATAGGTTATATTTAACCAAACCAATATTTACCATGAACAAGACCCGCCGAGACTTCATCAAGGCCTCTGTCCGCTCTAGCCTAAGTTTACCCTTGATCGCATCCGGATTCGGTAGCATATTGCACGCCGAAGAACTGGACGAATTAAACGCTCCGCTTCGCAAGAAAAAATTACGCATTCTATTGCTTGGGGGCACGAGCTTTTTAGGAATACACCAGATCGACTACGCGCTGAGCCGAGGTCATGAGGTCACCATTTTCACGCGAGGTAAAACTAAACCCACCTACAAAACGGAACTTTTTGACAGGGTCGAACATTTGATTGGGGATCGCAAAGACAATCTTGCTGCTCTAGAAAAGGGAACTTGGGATGTGGTGATCGATAATTCCGGACACGACGCATCCTGGACCGAAAGTACAGCCGCACTGCTCAAAGACCGTTGCGAATTCTACCTCTACACCTCTTCCACCGGTGTGTTTTACCCGTACCTCGGCGCCGACTACACCGAAGACGACGAAGTGTTGCTCCAAGAGCCTGAAGTGATTGAAGCAGAAGTCGAACGGATGGAATACTGGTATGGTGTGATGAAAGCCAATTCTGAATTGGCCGCTAAAAAACACTTCGGCCCAGACCGCACCATCATCGTGCGCCCTACCTACATGATCGGCCCCGCGGATAAAACGAACCGATTCATTCATTGGCCCATCCGCCTCGCGCAAGGCGGCGATATCCTTGTACCAGGAAAAGTCAGCGACCCCGTGCAATACATCGACGTTCGCGATGTCGCACAGTGGATGATACGCCTGGTCGAAAACAAAACAACCGGCACTTTTAACGCAGTCGGACCCGTCAACGCTCAAACCATGCCGGAATTTGTCGCGGAAGCCTCTAAAGCGTTTTACACGCCCTCGAACCTGATCCAAATAGACGACTACGATTTCCTCGCCAAACAAGGCGTTCACGACATCGTTCCGTGGATCATGCCTACTGGCAAAAACCAAGGCTCTTCGTTAATAAATAATCGCAAAGCCCTCGCAAACGGACTTGCCCTCACCCCGCTCAACACGACCGTTCAAGACACCTTCGAATGGTGGAATTCGGATGCCATTTCCCAGGAAAAACGAGACGAAGTCACTCAAAACCCAGACGGTGTACTGCAACGTGAAACGGAACTTTTAAGACTCTGGAACGAGCAACGCAATTAATTCATGGGTAAAAAAATCCTCCAGGCGTTCCTATTCATAGGCACGCCCATCTCGCTCTATTTCGTCCCATGGCTCATCGTCAAGGCGTGGATTCTCCCGCTACCCGACAGTCTCCAGGGCCAATTAAACCAAGCCCTCGACCACGGATTTGACGGCATCGTACTCCACATCGACCAGCCCGGAAAACCACCCGTCCAACTCGCAGCAGGCTACCACAACCGCGACCAGCAACAGCCGGCACGCCCGGACGCCTTATACAAGATCGCCAGCATCTCCAAGCTCTACGACGTAGTTGCACTTACCAAGCTCGCAGCACAAGGCACGCTCTCCCTCGACAGCTCACTGGCCAACTATCTTCCCGAGCTTACCTTACCCAATGCAAAACGCATCACCCTACGACACCTCGTGCAGCACCGCAGCGGTTTACCCAACTTCACCGACGCTCCAGGTTTCTGGGGCGGTCCACATTTAGTATTCGACGAATGCCTCGCCCTGATCGAAGGACAGCCTGCACTGTTCGAACCCGGCAGCGACAGCAGCTACTGCAACACGAACTACCTGTTGCTTGATCGCATAATGCAGGAGGCTTTAGGAGAACGCCACTTTGATTTTTTACAACGCGAAGTTCTGCTCCCATTGGGCCTCGCTTCTACCTACGCTTCACTCGCCGAAGCACCCTACGAAGCGGTGATGAGCGGGTACCACAAAGGCTATGAACCCGATCTTAAAGACCAAGAACACGGCATGGTCGCATCTGCTGCAGATATCGCAGCTTTTGTACGCGCACTAAACGAAGGAACGCTCTTCACGGAGGAGGAAGCCGCACTCTACCCTTACGTTTATGGACACGGCGGCTGGGTACCTGGCTATCAAAGTTTTGTAAGCTATTCACGTAAAGACAGTGTGGTTATGGTCGCCTTGTACAACACCACGGATTCCGATCTGTACAACTGGAACCTCTCCCAGGTCGTTAATGGACGGCTCTTAAAGATCTATCGCAGGGACTAAACCTCTTGCTCACCACTCAAGTGATCCCTCAAATGACGTAGTAAGTCCTTCTGATAGTGCCTATTGCGACGATTCGCCTTCTTCTTGTTTTGCCGTTTCAGCGTACGTTTATCTTTGACCAATTCCGTCAAATCGTCCGCCCGCTCAATCTTCTCAAAGTCTTCAATCTGTGTCCGTCGCATCACTCAAGGAGTCTCTTCTAATGACATCTTTGCCCCTCGAAAAGTTCAAAGCCTATCCCTGTTCAACCCAAGACCAAACAACTTTCGCCTTAACTTTGTTAGCACATCACAACAAACACAACCGCTCATGTCTCAGCTCGATTGGCAAACCGTAAAGGAATACGAAGAAATCACCTTCAAGCAACTCAACGGCGTTGCCCGTATCGCCATCAACCGTCCTGAAGTGCGCAATGCCTTCACCCCTAAGACGGTCGACGAGCTATGGGAAGCACTCATCCTTTGTCATGAAAGCCAAGAGATCGGCGTAGTCCTCATCACTGGAGAAGGACCTTCACCGAAAGACGGCGGTTGGGCCTTCTGTTCTGGTGGCGACCAGCGCGTGCGTTCAAACACCGGCTACAAGGGAGCTAACGGAGTTAACCGATTCAACATCTTGGACGTTCAGCGTCAAATCCGCTTTATGAATAAGGTCGTTATCGCCGTAGTACCGGGTTGGGCTGTAGGCGGAGGACACAGCCTCCACGTGGTATGTGACATGACCATTGCCAGTAAAGAGCACGCCATCTTCAAACAAACCGATGCGGATGTGGCCAGCTTCGACGGTGGCTTCGGATCCGCTTACCTCGCACGCCAAGTAGGTCAAAAGCGCGCCCGTGAAATCTTCTTCCTTGGCGCCGAATACTCCGCACAAGAAGCCTTTGAGATGGGCATGGTCAACAAAGTAGTACCTCACGAAGAGCTCGAACAAGTCGCCTACGATTGGGCACAGGAAATCATGACTAAATCTCCAACCGCCATCAAGATGCTGAAATTCGGCTTCAACCTTATCGACGACGGGCTCGTAGGCCAACAAGTCTACGCTGGTGAAGCTACCCGCCTAGCATACGGTACCGAAGAAGCCGTTGAAGGACGCAATGCATTTCTTGAAAAACGCGAACGCGACTTCTCTAAATTCCCAAAGTTCCCATAAGCTTATGCTTTCTAAAGGGTAGAACTATTAGATTTTCACTAATTTAATACTTCACCAACACCCTTTATCCATGAATGAAATGTCACCCGGAGAAACTATTTTTTTAGTACTCCTAGCTGCCTACGCCTTAGTCGCGATAAAGACTTCCTTTGTCGTCACTCGTCAAAAGTCTTCGGTGGTACTTACCATGTTCGGTAAATTCCACAAGAGCACGAAGCCCGGTTTGAGCCTTAAAATTCCGTGGCCAATTGTAGTCAAAGACGGAGAAATAGAGCTCAACATCCAAGAAATCAAAGGCGATGTCACCGTCAAAAGTTCCGACAACGCCTTCTTAACCATTCCCTGGGCCCTCCAATTCCGCGTTATCGATTCCAAAGTAGAAGAAGCCTACTACGAACTGGACGATCCACAAGCCCAAATGAAATCCTACATCTTAAACACACTGCGCGGCGAGGCATCTAACCTTACCATGCAAGCTCTATTTAAGAGCAACGAGAGCTTTGAGCGCGCCGTAGACGAAACACTAAGCCAACGCTTCGATAAGTACGGCTATGAAATCATCAACGTCCTTGTAGACGACCCACAACCCTCCAACGAACTCAAGGTAGCCTTCGATGAAGTAATCGCTTCAAAACGCGAAAAGGA
>CATITW010000154.1 GCA_949547975.1 Cryomorphaceae bacterium
ATCGCGGGTTCGTTCCATTCGAGTACCGTCCATTCCATGCGTCCAGCTTTTCTTTCAGCGGCGGCTTTGACGACACGATCGAACAGCAATCTGCCGATACCGCTCCCACGATGGGCCGGCTGTACGTACAAGTCTTCGAGGTGCACAGTGGGGCCTTTCCAGGTGCTGTAACGCTCGTAAAAAAGTGCCATTCCGACGATGGATTTCGCCTCTGAATCTTCCGCTACGAAACACGTAAATCTGTGCTGGTCAAAACCGTGGCGTTCGAGGTCTTCTGCGCTGATGACCACCGCGTCGGGTTCCTTCTCATACACGGCAAGCTCTGTGATGAGCCCATGCACTGCCTTGATGTCCGCGCGCTCGGCACTTCGAATGTGAATCATACCTGCTAATTTAGAACAAACTCCTCGCTCGCCTTTACTTCCTCTTGGAAAAGATCGAGCGCTACAATACCGCGGGTCAAGTCTTCTATGGTTTCGCGCTCACGAATCAGGTGGGCCTGGCCGTCTTTGACTAGAACCTCTGCCGGACGCACACGACTGTTGTAGTTGGAGGCCATCGTGGAGCAGTAGGCGCCGGCATTGTGGAAGGCAAGGACATCTCCGCGGCGCACTTCTGAGAGCTGGCGGTCGTAGCCGAAGGTGTCGGTTTCACAGATGTAGCCGACGATGGTGTAGAGGCGGTTTTCGCCCTCGGGGTTGGAGATGTTTTCGATGTGGTGGTAGGCGTCGTAGAGCATCGGTCGTGGGAAATGGTTGAATCCGCTATCGACTTGGGCAAAGACGGTGGAGGGGGTGGTTTTGGTGCTGTTTACGGTCGTCAAAAATGCGCCTGCTTCACTTACGAGGAATTTTACGGGTTCGAAGATCAGCTGCAAGTCGCGGCCGTATTCGAGGCAGAACTCTTTGAATCGGGCACTCATCGTAGCGCCGAATGCTTCGATGTCGGTGGTGCGTTCCTGCGGTTTGTAGCCAATTTTAAAGCCCGAACCAAAGTCGATGTAGGTCAGCTCCTTGAAATCGTGCGCTACCTCGAGCAGCAAATTTGCCCCGCGCATGAATGAAGCAATGTCGATAATGTCGCTCCCGGTGTGCATGTGCAGGCCGTGAACGTGCAAGCCCATGTGGTCTACGATGCGGTGCAAGTGGCGCATTTGGTAGATGGAGATGCCAAATTTTGAATCGATATGACCGACTGAAATTTTCGCGTTCCCACCAGCCATGATGTGTGGATTGATGCGCACACAGATGGGGATGCTGTTGCCAAATTCATTCGCAAATTCCTCTAAGGTTTCCAGGTTGTCGATGTTGATGTGCACGCCGATCTCGACCGCCGCTCGTATCTCGCCCATGCCCACTCCGTTTGGGGTAAACAGGATTTCATCGGGGGTAAATCCTGCTTGCAAACCGAGGTGAATTTCGCCCAGGCTGACCGCATCTAATCCAGCGCCTTCCGCCTTGAGCAAGCGAAGAATGTTCAGGTTGTTGAGCGCTTTACACGCAAAGTGGATGCCTACATTTAAATCGTCGTCAAAAGCGCCAGAGATTCGTCGGTACTGCTGCGCGATGGTAGCTGCATCGTATACATAGAGCGGGCTGCCGAATTCTTCGACCCAGTCCGTTGCTTGGTTCAGTGGAAATGTTGTCATGGTGTAATGAAGCGTTTAACGCGTGGATTTCACGGACAAAATTAGCGGGGCTCGAGGCTTGCTTGAGGTTTTTGAGTCAATTCAGTCTAATAAATAACAGAACGTTAAATATTAAACAATCTGCGCGTCTGCGCTTCATGGATTTTTTCGAGAGCTCTCGTCTACTTACCACAAACCCGTTCTGCGGGGCCGAAGCTGCTGGCTGTGGGTGATGCCGGCTTTCGCGCAACCTGCGAGTTGCTGCTGCAGCACACGCGCCGTAGCGTATGCGTCGCCCAGTGCAGTGTGTCGCCGAGTTGCCTCAATGTTGTAGTAGAGTAGCAGGGTGTCCAGTTTGAGTAATTCGGCATTGCCTTCGCGCTGCGGCTCCAAGGTCGTTTGTACGTCCATGGTATCGAGCCAAGGGTTTTGCGGCAACGGCAGACCGTGGCGCTCAAGCGCATGAAACAGCATCTCGCGGTCGAACCGCGCATAGTGTGCGACCAGTACGTCGTGCGGAGTGAGGGTGGCGAGAAAGGCTTCGAGTGCGGATTTTTCGGGTACGCCACCTTCGAGCTGATCCAGGGTAAGGCCGTGAATCGCTGGGCTGTTGCCAAGTTCCACATTATTGTCCACTAAAATTTCGGCGCTGCCGTGCAACAAAATCCGGCCCTCGTGCATCCGTAAAAGTCCAATGCTCAAGATGCGGTCGTTGAACGTGTTAAAGCCGGTGGTTTCGGTGTCCACAACGAGATAGGTTTGGGTGGCCAATTCAAAATTGGTCCCAGAAGAACTTTGGGAGAACCCGCCGAACGCGCGTGCCAACCAGTTGCGAAGGCCCATCATAGCTTAAATTTCAGTTTCAAATGTGCCTGCAATGCCTCGAGGGTCTTCAGGACATTCCGCAGCAGCTGGCGGTCGAGCTGGTCGAGCTGCGCCGGGTCAAAGTACCTGCCGTGGTCGCCGCCTTTTTGGCCGAATTTCAAGCGTAACTGCAGTAAAATTTCGTAGGCG
>CATITW010000155.1 GCA_949547975.1 Cryomorphaceae bacterium
CCATTTCGATTCTAGGCCTAAGCCTGCTCGGGGCGGGAATGATTAGTACACCTAAAAACACTACTGCTATTGTGGTCAGCTCCAGCAGTTATGGATACAGTGAACCCACCACCCAAAGTACACGTATCGTTCTTCTCGCCGAAGGCAGCGCAGGAAAAGTCCTGAGCACCGAAGGCGATTGGAGCTACATCGAACTAGGCGACGGACGTCGGGGCTGGTTCGATAGTGCAGCTTGGATGCGTGTTTTCCCCGAGCTAGAGTTAGACTAGCTTAGGCATCCAAGATTTAACCGGAGCAGTGATGCCCATGATTTCTTGGTAACTGTTTGGGAACGCACGAACGGCATTTTTTGCCTCACTCCATTTTGGATGTGCATTGTCCCCAGCAGCATAGATGGCAAAGAGGTACTTCGCGTTTTTGATGAGACGTTCCATTTGATCCTCGCTCAACTGCTCAAAGCCTGCTAATTCTTTCATTCTGCCGCTTAAAAAAGCTTCGTTCAGCGTCATTTGCTGATCGATTGGTCCTTTCCAGAACGGAAATGAAAACGGGAATCCGTAGATCAGGTTGTTGATGATTTTTTCTTCCATGATAGCACTAGGTGATTGGTTATTGTTTGGTTCTTTAAAACTACAACAAGTATTAATCACTTAGTGCGCGCATTCATTAATTAGTATTAAATGAGACTTTTGGGTCTGCATTTGTTCAATTAATGACTTTTCACGGGCCTTTTGAGGTAAATAACGCGCCTTTTACTCGTGGTGCTTGAAACCTTGCGCCTTCAATTCAATGACTTTTTCGTCACGTGTGATCAGATTCGCACCGGTCCCTTCCTTGACGAAGCCGATCACCGTGAGGTTAGGATTCGCTTTGATCTTTTCGTGTTCAGAGATTGGAATGGTAAAGAGCAATTCATAATCCTCACCACCGCTCAATGAGATGGTCGTGGTATTCATATTGAACTCTTCACATAAGGTAAAGATGGAAGGGTCGATCGGAATTTTATTCTCGTAGACGTTGAACTGCATGTTCGCCGATTTTGCCAAGTGCAGTATTTCAGAGCTGAGTCCGTCGCTCACGTCAATCATCGAAGTCGGTTTGACGTCGAGTCCTTTGAGGAGTTCGATGATGTCCTTGCGCGCCTCTGGTTTTAACTGGCGCTCGAGAATGTATTCATGCCCGTTCAATTCTGGCTGCATATCCGGGTTCTCCAAATACACTTGCTTTTCGCGTTCGAGAATTTGCAAGCCCATGTACGCGCCTCCGAGGTCTCCAGAAACTACGATGAGGTCGTTTTCTTGTGCACCAGAGCGACGCGCTTCTGCACCTTTTTCTACTCGGCCAGCTGCTGTGATTGAAATCATAAGGCCGCTTTGAGAGGCAGTGGTGTCACCACCGATCAGGTCCACGCCATAGCGTTCACACGCGAGGTGAATGCCTGAATAAATTTCTTCGAGGGCCTCGACGGGGAATCGGTTAGAGACCGCGATGCCTACCGTGATGTGCTCCGCAACGCCGTTCATGGCGTAGATGTCGCTGAGGTTTACTACGACGCTTTTGTACCCGAGATGCTTGAGGGGTACGTAGCTTAGATCGAAGTGTACTCCTTCGACGAGTAGGTCGGTGGAGATCGCGGTGTAGTGGTCGCCCTGGTCGATCAGTGCGGCGTCATCGCCGATGCCCAGGGTGGTGTTTGCGTTCTTGATTTTGGTGTCTTTGGTTAATTGGTCAATAAGGCCAAACTCTCCAAGATCCGAAATGGGAGTGCGCTGTGGATTTTTCGATTCAAACATAGAGCAAAGTTATTGCGTTATAGTCGATGTATAACAACAAAAGACCGCGATAATCATTAACTTTGCAACTGGTTTTAGAATGAGTCTAAATAATTATGGTAAAAGTATCTACTACAGCTAAGGAGAAACTTGCCACACTCGTTGCAGAGGAAGGCAAGGCACTTGAAGCGACCTATATCAGCGTAGGAGTCACCAGCGGCGGATGCTCTGGCCTGTCCTATTCTATGGAGTTTACCTCCGAGATGCCCGAAAATGCTGAGCTCTATGAAGACAATGGCGTTAAAGTCGTTGTGGAGAAAAAGAGCCTGTTGTACCTGATCGGAACGACGCTCGAATACAGCGGTGGACTGAATGGTAAAGGGTTCAATTTTAATAATCCCAACGCGACACGTACCTGCGGGTGCGGTGAAAGTTTCGCGGTATAAACAAAGTCTATGAGTGACGAGATTCTAGACGAAATCACCGGATCCGAATACAAGTATGGGTTTACCACAGATATCGAAAGCGATACTGTGCCGCCTGGACTGAATGAGGACGTGATTCGTATGATTAGTGCGAAGAAAAACGAACCGGAGTGGATGTTGGAGTGGCGTTTGGACGCGTTCCGCACTTGGCTAGAGATGACAGAGCCGGAATGGCACAATGTCACCTACGAAAAGCCGGACTTCCAAGCGGTTTCGTACTACAGTGCACCGAAACAAAAGAAAACTTTAGAAAGCCTGGATGAAGTAGATCCTGAGCTATTGAAAACCTTCGAAAAACTGGGCATTAGCCTGGACGAGCAGAAGCGTTTGAGCGGGGTAGCGATGGATGTTGTGGTAGATTCTGTATCTGTAGCGACGACCTTTAAAGCGACCTTGGCTGAGAAAGGCATCATTTTCTGTTCGATGAGTGAGGCCATTCAGGAGCACCCGGAACTCGTGCGCAAGCATTTGGGAACTGTGGTGCCAAAACGTGACAATTTCTACGCTGCTTTGAACAGCGCTGTCTTTACGGACGGATCGTTCTGTTACATTCCGAAGGGGGTGAGATGTCCGATGGAATTGAGCACGTATTTCCGTATTAACGAGGCAGGAACGGGTCAGTTTGAACGTACCCTACTCGTGGCAGACGAAGGGTCGTATGTGAGTTATTTAGAGGGCTGTACCGCACCTCAGCGCGATGAGAACCAGCTGCACGCAGCAGTGGTTGAGCTCGTTGCGATGGACGATGCAGAGATCAAATACAGCACCGTGCAAAACTGGTATCCTGGCGATGCGCAAGGAAAAGGCGGGGTCTTCAACTTTGTGACCAAACGTGGAATTTGCGAGCGCAATGCAAAAATCAGCTGGACGCAAGTAGAGACTGGTTCTGCGGTTACCTGGAAATACCCTTCGTGTATTCTTAAAGGGGACAACAGCATCGGTGAATTTTACAGCGTTGCCGTTACCAACAAATACCAGCAAGCAGATACTGGAACGAAGATGATTCACTTGGGCAAAAACACCAAGAGTACCATCATCTCAAAAGGGATTAGCGCAGGGCACAGTCACAACAGCTACCGCGGCCTGGTTCGCGTAGGTGCTCGTGCAGAAAATGCCCGCAACTTTAGCCAGTGTGATTCCCTACTCATGGGCGATCAGTGTGGCGCGCATACCTTCCCGTACATCGAGGCACAGCACCCTACTGCTCAGATCGAGCACGAGGCGACTACCTCGAAGATCGGTGAAGACCAATTGTTCTATTGCAACCAGCGCGGGATCGGCACAGAAGAGGCCATCGCACTGATTGTCAACGGATATTGTAAAGAAGTACTCAACCAGCTTCCGATGGAATTCGCCGTGGAAGCGCAAAAACTCTTGGAGGTCTCGCTAGAGGGTTCCGTAGGATAAGCCATGATCAAAATCAAAGACTTACAAGCCAGAGTAGAGGAAAAGGAAATCCTCAAGGGCATCAATCTAGAAATCAAACCGGGCGAAGTACACGCCATTATGGGACCCAACGGTTCAGGTAAATCTACACTCAGCAACGTGATTGCTGGTCGTGAAGATTACGAAGTGACCGGCGGCGCGATCGACTTTGAAGGTGAGGACCTGATGGACCTAGATCCGGAAGAGCGTGCACACAAAGGGATTTTCCTGAGCTTCCAGTACCCGGTAGAGATTCCGGGGGTGACCGTGAGCAACTTCATCAAAACCGCGATCAACGAGAGCCGTAAAGGCCGTGGTGAGGAGCCGATGGAAGCACGTGAAATGCTTGCGAAAATGCGTGAGAAAACTGCGTTGCTCGAGATGGACAAAAGTTACCTCAGCCGCAGCATGAACGAAGGATTCTCCGGTGGTGAGAAGAAGCGTAATGAGATTTTCCAGATGGCGATGTTGGAGCCGAAATTGGCCATTTTAGATGAGACCGATTCTGGTTTGGACATCGATGCCTTGCGCATTGTAGCAAACGGGGTGAACAAACTCCGCAACAAAGACAACGCAGTGCTTGTGATTACTCACTACCAGCGCCTTTTGGACTACATCGAACCAGATTTCGTACACGTATTGTACAACGGTAAGATCGTGAAGAGCGGCGATAAATCACTCGCACTCGAGCTCGAAGAAAAAGGGTACGATTGGATCAAGGCAGAAAACGCATGATAGATTTAGCACAAGATTTACTTTCCTCTTTTGTTGTCGCCGAGCCACAGCTCAACGGCAGCAAAAATCTAGGTGTGGTAGCCTTGCGCAAGGAGGCCCTGGATCGTTTTGAAGCGACCGGTTTCCCGACCACACGCAATGAAGAGTGGAAATACACCAACCTAAAACCCGTTCTGAAGCACGACTACAAGGTCATGCTGAAGGGAGATGACGCCGTATCTTTTGCAGACATCAAGCAGTATTTGTTGAGTGATCTCGACACCTACAAGCTCGTCTTTATCAACGGTAAATACAGCTCTTGGTTGAGCGAAACCACGCACCGCGATTTTGACATCTGTACGTTTGCCGCAGCATTGAATAAATACCCGGACGTGATCGCTGAGTACCTCGGCAAGAGCGCTCCAGAAGGTGAAACGTTTGTGGACCTGAACACTGCGTTTGCAGATGATGGTGTGTACATCCGCGTGAAAAAGGGGCAAACCGTCGACAAACCGATCGAAGTATTGTACCTCACTACCAATGAAAATGGGCCAGCGTTCTCGCAAGTGCGCAACCTGATCATTGTAGAGGAGAATGCGGAAGTACAGATTGTGGAGCGCCACCAGAACATCGGTGACCAAGCCAGCTTTACCAATTTCGTCAGTGAAGTCTTTGCCGCTCAGGATGCACGTGTTCAGTACTACAAAGTACAGAATGACGCTACGCATGCCTCGCTGGTGGACAACACGCATGTGCAGCAAGCGCGTCAGAGCAATGTGCACGTGGGGACGTATAGCTTCGGAGGAAAATTGGTCCGTAATAACCTGCACTTCTACTCCGCTGGAGAGCACTGTGAAAGCCACATGGACGGGATCACCATCATCGGTGACGGCCAGACGGTGGATCATCATACGCTAGTGGATCACATCGAACCAAACTGTTACTCGCGTGAACTTTACAAGGGTATTTACCTTGGAAAGAGCCATGGCGTCTTTAACGGGAAAGTGATGGTGCGTCAGAAAGCACAAAAGACCAATGCGTTCCAGCAGAATGACAATATTTTGCTCAGCGACAAAGCCAAAGTGGACACCAAGCCGCAGCTCGAAATCTTCGCAGATGACGTGAAATGTTCGCACGGATGTACGATCGGCCAGCTCGACAAAAATGCACTCTTCTACTTGCGTTCTAGAGGTATTCCAAAACGCGAGGCGGAAGGTTTGATGACCTATGCCTTTGCTTCGGATGCGCTAGAGTACGTGAAAATCCCTCAGCTGGAGAAGCGCTTGAATGCGGTGATCGCGGAGAAATTAGGAATCAATCTAGAATTTGCCCTGTAATATGGCCTACGACGTTCAGCAAATCCGTGCCCAATTCCCCA
>CATITW010000156.1 GCA_949547975.1 Cryomorphaceae bacterium
CGATCGAATCATTGGCTTGACAATCGGGATCTTGGAAAAATAGAACCGCAGTATTTTTAGGATTGCCTTGTCCTACCATCTGATAATTAGGTAGGTTTGTTTCTATTGCCTGTTCAGGCGTTTTACAGCTGGATAAACTACATGAAAGGACCGTCACACATACAACGAGCATTGCGCTTACTTTTTTTAAGTAAGGCATTGTATTACAGTATTTTATGGATTGTTCTTTCATTAGTTGTAGCGGCCATTTATACCGGCTATAATTTTATATTTCTCCCAAATCTAAGTGTATTTAGAACGATAGGAGTCATCTTTTTGGTTTCTGCCACGATTTCCTTTGTAGCATTCCCATTGCGATTACTCCTCAGCGCAGCCTGTGTTCCTTTATTTTCAAATAGGTATGCGGGAAAATTACTTCGTAAGTACGATGGTGGGCGTACATCCCAGTATGCAGAACTGGCAACGGGTAAAGAATTGGAACGTTGGAGTGCATCTAAAGTATTGTTAGAATTTCAAACGCAACTGCCCCAATTCTTACCTGCGATTAAACAAGATTGGAACTTACGCAGGATAGGAATTTTTTCAGCCTGTATTCTACTAATCCTACTGGTGACTCCCTCGCGTATTTGGAAGGAAAGCAGTGTGGAAATCTTCACTGGCCAATTAAGACCCTCCGAGGCTCAGCTGTTCGATATTCCGGACACCTTACGCTTTAATTTTGGTGATAAATTTGATTTAAGTAATTATAAATCAAATAGTTACACTTCAAACTGGACGACAGATGTTTGGGAAGTAACCGAGGATACATCCGTTGAATGGTCTATGCAGGGCAGGTATTTAAAACGTACTGCAGTATTATGTGATTCAATACCCAATCTGAACGGATGGTCAGCAAAAATTTCTCCTCCCGCATACCTGGGATTAAACAGTTATATAGCGGAGGATACGTTACGCGGCTATTTAGGTTCTAAGGTAACATTGGATATTCAAGGCATCTTATTAGACAATGCAACGTTGATAGTTTCACGTGGAACATTTGATGCACGAGAAGCCTTTGAGCTGCAAGATACTTCTGTACAAGTAGCTGCTTATGGCCACTTATTTAATATTCCTGTTCGAGTATTAACAGACGCCAACCCGAGAATAACTGTTCTAAAAAACTCAAGGGATTCATTGCAGTTGGCACTAACTGATGACTTTGGTCTTAATAATGGTGAACTACGAGGTGAAACGATTACATGCTCTGGAACTGAAGTGCTACTATCTATTAAGTGGTCTTCTTTCGATGAGGTAGAAGTAATGGTGGTTGACACCAAGGGGCAACGTTCAAAGAAAACGGTAAGCAGGCCGCAACGCACTTCAGCATCTATTCTCAGTGAAGCAGCCGTTCAAGCAGATCCTTTAAAAACCTTCGTACCCGAACGCAAAGAAAAAAAGGAAGAGGAGCGAGAAAGCGCTGAACAGCGTATCGTCGAACGTAAGAAGCAGATAGAAGAACTACTTGAAAAGAAACTGCTGCCCGAAGCAGAACAAGAGGAACAAGAAAAAGATCCACGTCCGGAAGATCTCGAGGAATTGCTCGAAAAATTGGACGAACTGTGGAAAACGCAGCAGCTTATCGAAGTATTAGAGCAAATAGATACCACGGCGAATGCAGCATTAGATTCTGCGGTGCAAGAGCTGTCAAAGGAGTTGGATCAAAGTGACGATGAGAAGGTCAAAGAGACTGTAAACGAGCTGAAAGAATTGCCCACCTCAGGTGATCAAAGGCAAGAGCAAGCCAAGGAATCGGTTAAGAAGCTCCAAGAAGCGCTTGCTGAGGCGGAGGCTTCTGTTGCGGAAGAAAATGTGGAGCGTATCAAACGATTACTCAAATCTTCTTGGATGACTAGTACGATGCAAGAACAAGTACGTCAAGGAAGTGAAGTGAGTGCGATAAAAACACAGCGGAATTTGATGCTTTTGGAACAGCGCGTGTTAGACAGTCTTTCTATGCTCATCATCAGTGATGCAGCATTAGCTCAAGCCTTGCGTGTTACACAGGCGGAGTTCTCTTCTAATCTAAGTGCACTCCGAGCAGAGTTTATTAAAAATGGACTTGCCTCAACAAGCGTTGGATATGTTTTGACTTCTTTAAACGAGATAGACAAAGTACTTTACTTCATCTTGGAAAGTGAAAAGCAAAGTTTGGCTGCTGCGAAGAAGAAATGTAAAAGTGGAACTCCTGGCGATAAAGGAATGCCAAGTAAGTCAGGGTCGGGCTCTAAGGGTAAAAAAGGTAAAAAACCAGGAGAGGGTAAAACAGGTACATCGGGTCGTAAACCGGGTAAGACTGGAGGTAAAAGGCCCGCTAAATCTGGACAACAAGGAGAAGAGTCTGGTGAAGGAGGAAAAGGACAAAGGATCAAAGAAGGATTAAAGCGCATCGACGAAGCTCTTCAGAAGGCGGGAGGCCCTGGAGGCAACAAAGCGCTTGAACGTAAGCTCGAGCAGCTTAAGCAAGAGTTGTTGTTTGATTCCCAACACGAAAACTTTAATATAGACGATGTAGAACGACGCCTTTGGGAGGCAACGAAAAGCACTTTCGAGAAGGAAGAAAAGGGCGATGAGCGCAAGAGTACAAGCGGAGATGAAGCGAAGGGGTCATCTGGAAAAGAGGTGCGCTTTAAAATTGAGAAAAACACAGAGTCCGCCTTACCTTTGCCGGTGTTAAAGAAGCAAAAGAAGTGATTGACCACGTGGAAGTTATCGCTGAGGTTACAGAGGTAATCCAGAAGATATATACCGATTACAGATTTGGGAAACTACAGGTGCATTGGATGAGCGATGATGAATTGCTCGAGGTCAATAGAACCCATCTGAACCACGACTACTACACGGACATCATCACCTTTGATTATTCTCGAAGAAAGCGGATTAGTGGCGAGTTGTTTATTTCCACAGACCGGATCAAGGATAACGCAACAACTTTGGGTGTTTCGGAGTTAAATGAGACACGTAGAGTCGTTGCGCATGGCATCTTGCATTTGATCGGTTTTGGAGATAAAACCGATGCAGAAGCTGCAGTGATGCGTGAGAAAGAAAACGAAGTATTAGCCAATTTATAACCATGGTTTTAGACGAAAAATACGATGTGATTGTGGTCGGTGGTGGCCACGCGGGTTGTGAAGCCGCGTATTGTGCAGCCAAAACAGGCGGTAGAGTACTGCTGATTACCATGAACATGCAAACCATTGCCCAAATGAGCTGCAACCCTGCAATGGGTGGTGTAGCCAAAGGGCAAATCGTTCGAGAGATTGATGCGTTAGGTGGCGGTTCAGGTTTGATCACGGACAAGAGTATGATTCAGTTCCGCATGTTGAACCGCAGCAAAGGGCCTGCCATGTGGAGTCCACGTGTGCAGAGCGATCGCATGCAGTTTGCACAGTATTGGAGAGAACTTCTAGAAGAAACAGAAGGACTCTTTATGTTCCAAGACATGGTGACCGGACTTATGGTGAGTGATGGCACCGTACATGGGGTTAAAACCGCACTTGGTTTACAGTTTGAAGCCTCGACGGTGGTGCTCACAAGCGGTACATTCATGAATGGATTGATTCATGTCGGCGACCAAAACTTTGGTGGAGGTCGTGCAGGTGAGCGTGCAAGCAAGGGTATCACCGAAGAGCTTGTGGCGTTAGGTTTTGAAGCCGGTCGAATGAAGACAGGTACGCCGCCGCGTATTGATGGCCGTACGATTGATTACAAGGTAATGGAAGAGCAGCCGGGCGATGAAGATCCTGGCCAATTCAGTTTCCTTGGCGATTATAAGCTACGTAAGCAGCGCAGCTGTTGGATCACCCACACCTCTCAAGAAGTACACGATACGCTCAAGAAAGGGTTCGATCGTAGCCCGTTGTTTAATGGAGCTATTGCAGGAACGGGTCCAAGATATTGTCCTAGTATTGAGGACAAAATTGACCGTTTCGTAGAGAAAACCTCACATCAAATTTTCGTCGAGCCAGAAGGTTGGAACACGGTGGAGGTGTATGTCAATGGTTTTTCTACTTCGCTACCGGTGGAGATACAATACGAGGCGCTTCACAAAGTGCGCGGTTTTGAGAATGCTAAATTCTTTAGACCAGGGTATGCGATCGAATACGATTACTTCCCTCCGACGCAGTTGAAACATACGCTCGAAACGAAATTAATATCAGGCTTGTACTTCGCTGGACAAATCAACGGTACTACAGGATATGAAGAGGCGGCTTGTCAGGGCCTCATGGCCGGTGTTAATGCGGTTCGTTCAGTGCAGGGTAAGGATCCATTCATTCTAGGCCGTGACGATGCGTACATCGGCGTTTTGATCGATGATTTGATTACCAAGGGTACAGAAGAGCCGTATCGCATGTTTACTTCCCGTGCTGAGTTTAGATTATTGCTCCGTCAAGACAATGCTGATCTACGTTTGACCGCCTTAGGTTATGCGATAGGCTTGGCTGGCGATCAGCGCATGGAAGCATTGAGTGCTAAACAAGCGCTTATGGCCGAGGGTAAGGAAGCTTTGGATACTAATTTGCCGCTGAAGGTGGTGAACGATGTGTTGAGCGCTAAGGAACAGCAGCCTGCTAAAGAGAAAACAAAAACAAGTAAATTGGTTGCACGCCCGCAGTTGGCATTGGCAGATTTTGAAGATCAGTTCAAAGCCGCGTCGTGGTGGAACCCAGAAGTGGTGGAGCAGCTCGAAATTGATATTAAGTACGGTGGATATATCGAACGCGAACGTGAAAACGTAGCGAAGATGAAACGCCTAAACGATAAAGCGATTCCAGAGCAGTTTGATTATTTCAAGGTGAAAGGTCTGAGTTATGAGGGAAGGGACAAGCTGGATGCTATTCGTCCGGCCACCATTGCTCAAGCAAGCCGCATTAGTGGCATCAGCCAAAGCGATATTCATGTACTTTTAGTCTATATGGGACGGTAGTGTTCCACGTGAAACAATGAGAGAAAGCCTAACAAATTGCCCGGTATGTTCTGCATCAACGTTTGAACCCGTTGTCAGTACCGTAGATTATTCGACCAGTAAAGAGTCCTTTGACATTGTTCAATGCACTTCTTGTACGCACATGTTTACCAACGAGCGTATCGTTGAAGAGAAGATCGGTCCTTACTACGACAACCCAGATTACATCAGTCATACCGATGATCAGAATGGCTTGTTCTCGAAAGTATACCAGACGCTGCGCCAAGTAAACCTGCGCAGAAAATTATCCTACGTGGCAGACTTTACCACGACTGGCCGTGTTTTAGATTACGGTTGTGGCACGGGCCAATTCCTCGAAGCCCTCCAGCTGGCAAATCATGAAGCATCGGGCGTCGAAATAAACCCATCCGCTCGTGAAAAGGCTGCCCGCTTTGGTGCGGTAAGCGAAGACATCAGCGGCGTGGGCGGTGATCTCGATGTGATTACCATGTGGCACGTGATGGAGCATGTTTATAACCTTCACGGTTTGGTCCAGGAATTCAAAAATCGATTGAAAAAAGGAGGCGCGTTGATAATTGCCGTTCCAAATCCAGAAAGTCCTGATGCAGCGCATTACGGCGAGCACTGGGCGGCGTGGGATGTGCCTATTCATGCCCATCATTTCACCAAGAAAAGCATGCAGTCGTTCTTAAGTGCACACGACTTTAAACTCCACGATATCATCCCTATGGATATGGATGCATATTACATTTCTTTGCTCAGTGAGCAATACAAAGACGGTGCCTCAAAGAAATCCTTGAAACACTGGTTAAGCGCTGTAAATCAGGGGTTTAAAAGCAACAGCAAGGCCGGTAAGGAAAACACCAGTTCGCTTATTTACCGCTTTATCCTAGAGTAGTCCTCTGAAAGCTTTGTGCAATTCGTAGCTGGTGAACGTCAGCGAAGTCTTTACGTGAATATTGCGCTCCAAATCTCTTAAACACATGCCAAGGGCGGCAGTAATCTTTTGCGCTCCACGTGGAACTACGGCGCTGCTTAGTTTTTGGACATTGATGGCTCCAAGATCTGTAGCGCTACTATCTGTTGC
>CATITW010000157.1 GCA_949547975.1 Cryomorphaceae bacterium
CAAGGATTTGGCTTCGCCGATTTCGGTTTACCTGCCTACATTTCAGGTCCAGACACCGTCGCATTCGGTGATGTAGTCACGCGCAAGTGGTTAGACAACCAGTATTACGGCGGTACATTTTCTTGGAACCGTACCTCTGGAGATCAGTCGCTGGTTTTTGGTGGTGGCGCTCACAGATACGAAGGCGATCACTTTGGCCGCGTAGTTTGGGCGAACCATCCGAACGTTACCACTACTGCCGGGGATTATTACAACGGTACGGGACTTAAAGACGACGCAAACGTATATGCGAAGTGGTCGTTGACTAAGAATAATTTTGTGCTCTTTGCAGATGCGCAATACCGTTACGTGCAGCACACCTCAGAAGGTGGATCTGCAGTAGGCCCAGCCAATTTCTCTCGCACCTTCAACTTCTTCAATCCAAAAGCAGGTGCTACCTACCAGTTGGGGACAAATGAAACGATCGGCGCTTATGTAGGTGTCGGACATCGCGAGCCGAACAGAACGGATCTCACCTACGCAGCAGATCCAGCAGACATACAGGCAGAACGCATGGTAGATGCGGAACTTACCTATAGAAAAGTTACCGGACAGTGGTCTGTGGACGCGAATGTATACCGCCAGCAGTACCAAAACCAGCTGGTACTTACCGGGGCGATCGATGCACAAGGATACCCGATCCGCAGCAATGTCGGACAGAGTTTCCGTCAAGGCATCGAGTTTGCAGGGACTTATGCGTTGACTAAGAATTGGTCATTGCAAGCGAATGCAGCGTTGAGTCAGAACGAAAATGTGAATTGGATCAGTGATCCGCTCTCATCTATCGTGAATAATACGCCTATTGCATTTTCACCAGCATTGGTTGCCGGAGCTCGACTAAGCTACAGCTACAAGGGTTTTGAAGCGACTCTTTGGAACCAGTACATCGGTGAGCAGTACCTCTCGAACGAGGGACTCTCGGCGCACACCTTGCCGGCATATCACATCCTGAATGCACGCGGTTCTTATGCGTTTAAAACAGTAGGAGGTGAGCGTGTTCAGGCGTTTGTAGAGCTGCGTAACCTTGCGGGAACCTCGTATGCTGCAAACGGCTACATGTGGGGCAGCACGCCGTACTACTACGCGCAAGCGACCTTTAACGTAATGACGGGACTCACCTTCGAGTTCTAATAGATTTAGGGTGTTAGGCTTTGATCCAAAAAACAAAACCCCCTTGATGCCATTGTGCGTCAAGGGGGTTTTTTAGTAGTTGTGTTTGTAGTGGGTATTACCAAGAGCCGGATGCGCCACCGCCGCCGAAGCCGCCGCCACCGAATCCGCCAAATCCACCGAATCCGCCAAATCCACCGCCGCCACCGAATCCGCCGGAGCCACCAAATCCACCGCCGCTGCGCATGCCACCGCCCATGGTATAGCCTGTGCCCATGCCCCACCAGAAAGGGCCCATGCCGGAACGACGACCGCCGTTACCGCCACCGCCGCCTCTAGATCTGCTGTACAGTAGAATGACTGCGATGATGACGAGCAGTCGGATCAAACGGGAGCTTTTACGTCCTGAAGTTGCGCCGCCGCGACCGCCCTTTCCTTGATAACTGCCTGCAAGCACTTGGAAAATAGCAGTAGTTCCCGCGTCAATTCCTTTGGCGTAGCTGCCGGCTTTGAAAGCAGGTAGGATGTCATTCTCGATGATCATTTTAGAATTGAAATCGGTCAAATACGGCTCCAATCCATATCCATTTTGAATGGAGATTTCGCGATCGTCTACGGCCACCAGAATCAAACATCCGTTGTCTTTTCCATCTTGGCCGATGCGCCAGTGTTGCGCAATCTCGGCGGTGATCAGGTTGATGTTGTCTCCCCCGGTAGTGGCCACGGTCACTACAGCGATTTGCGTGCTTGTCGTATCTGCGTAGTCCAGGAGCTTGTTTTCAAGATAGGCCTCGTCGTTTGCACTGAGTACTTGTGCAAAATCATTGACCAATTTTGTCGGAATCCCCTGCTCCAGCAGGTCTTGTGCATTCTGCGCAAAAAGGCCGATCGGAAATAGTAGCAGCGCTACCCATAGTTTTTTCATGACCTAGCCTTTAGAAATTTCATTCGACAGTTCATCCACATCGTCGTCTTGACGTGGGAAATAGTCTCCCAGTGCAGTACCTGCCTTCTCAATCCCTGCGATAAGTCCCTCTGAGAAATGACCGGCTTTAAAGGCTTCGATCATGGTTTGAACGATCTCTTCCCAAAAGTCATTAGGCACTTTTTCATCGATGCCTTCACCCGCCCAAATGGCCAATTTCTTGGATTCTACGGCGAGATAAAACAGCACACCATTCTTCTCCGCGGTCTTGTGCATTTCAAGCTTGCCAAACATTTCTTTGGCACGTGCTTGCGCATCATTAGTGGATTTTTCCAAGTGAATGCGGAGCTCCCCGGAGGTATTAAGCTCGGCGGCTGT
Organism: Cryomorphaceae bacterium; assembly: GCA_949547975.1. The sequence goes on from CATITW010000157.1 coordinate 2,453, forward strand.
GATGGCGGCAACCAAAGATTTTTCTTGCTCCTCGGTCAATATGCTTCGTACGTAATCACTCATAGACTAGAAACTTACCTCAGGTGCTTGTTCTGTGCCACTAGCGGCTTCGAAGTAGCCCTTTTTCTCAAAGCCGAAGCTTGAGGCGATCAGGTTTCTAGGGAATTTACGGATGGTCGAGTTGTAGGATTTGATGCTGTTGTTGAAGCGGTCACGTTCCACTTTGATGCGGTTTTCCGTGCCCTCTAGCTGACTTTGCAACGCCAAGAAGTTTTGATTTGCCTTGAGGTCCGGGTAGCGTTCGACACTGACCATTAGTCGGCTTAGTGCGCCGGAGAGCTGGCCCTGTGCCTGCTGGAATTTAGCGATGGCTTCAGGAGTGAGGTTGTCTGCGTTGACGTTAATTCCGGTGGCATTGCTGCGCGCTTGAATCACGCCGGTAAGCGTTTCCTTTTCGAAGTCCGCATAGCCTTTAACGGTATTTACTAGGTTGGGAATAAGATCAGCACGTCTTTGATATGCGCTTTCTACTTGGGCCCATTTGCCGTTTGTTTCTTCATCGAGCGTGACGAGGCTGTTGTAAATACCGACCAAGCGGAGCACAAAGAAGAGTACGAGACCGAGGACGATAATCAGGGTGATGGTTGATTTTTTCATTGGAATTTTTAGGTGGTTATTGATCTAGGATATATGGAATTAGGCACGCATGGTGCGCAAAATTTTCTGTAATTCTTCTTTCACGTAGGCCAATTTCTGCAGGGCCTCAACTTGATTTACTTGGGCCGTCTTATTGCCGCTCAAATGCTTTTTCGCACCGTCAATGGTGAAACCGCGCTCGCGAACCAAATGGTTGATGGTAGCAATGACTCGGATGTCATCGTGGCTGTATTTACGCTTGCCAGAGCTGCCTTTTTTCGGTCGAAGCGCCGGGAATTCTTTCTCCCAATAGCGAAGATTTGAGGTATTCATTCCGAAGAGTTCGGCAACCTCACCGATGGTATAATACATCTTTTCTAATGGGGGCAATGTGGTGGTAGTGCTCATAGAAATAAAGGTACATACTTTTTGAGGACTTTGGCGGGCAAGGTCCTATGAAAGCGGTGATTTTAACGTTTGCTGTGAACGTCTGTTTCTTAGTCGAAACTTTGATTCGAATGCGAACTGATCTTCAACATTTCCTCGTACTGCTCTGGGGTCAGATCGTTGAAAAAGTAGTTGATCGGATTGATCTTACGACCGTCTTTGACCACTTCGTAGTGCAAGTGCGGTGCGGTTGAAGAACCGGTGGAACCTACATAGCCGATGACATCGCCACGCTTCACGCGCTGACCTCTGCGCACTTCGATCTCACTCATGTGCCCATAGAGCGTTTTGTATCCGAAACCGTGGTCGATCACAATGTGACGACCGTATCCAGATCTAGAGCGTTTGTAGGTAGTGACTTTACCGTCTCCAGTCGCATAGATCGGCGTCCCCGTGGGTGCGGAGAAATCCGTTCCCCAGTGCATCTTACGAACTTTGTAGATGGGATGAATACGGTAGCCGTATCCAGAAGCCATTTTCTTTAGATTTTTATTCGCAACGGGTTGAATAGCAGGGATCGCCGCGAGCATTTGCTCCTTGTTTCGAGCCATCTCCACCACGTCGTCAAAACTCTTGCTCTGCACATAAGCGCGTTTAGCCACCTGGTCCAATTTCTTCCGGGTATCTACCAGCAGCTCAGAGTTGTCAAATCCTTCGAGATTCTTGTAACGGTTGGCACCCCCGAAGCCCGCTGTGCGCACATCTTGCGGTATAGGTCCGGCTTCGAAAATGGTGCGGTAGATCTCGTCGTCGCGTTTTTCGATATCGCCAAGAACGGCCGTCAGCTCTTCCAACTTACCGTCCATAAGTTCGTATTGGATGACCATATGGTCCAATTCACGCTTCATTCTGCGTTCTTTAGGACTCTCTAGCCACATATCCGCTGCCATGTAAAAAACGATCCCAAATGCCATCGCAGCTGCACTGAATAGAGCGATTTCTTTGGCGCGTTGCTTCCATCCACGCTCTATCTTTCTGTAAGAGAGCGTTTTAGAATCATATGTATATTTTACTTTAGCCATGCTTTGTGCGTTATTTTTGCTAAGACGCTTTATTCACGCGAATATTGTGCCACAAAGAAACAAAATTAGATTAACACCTAAACAATTCCCACATCGGGATAACTGATAATATGCTCACTTCTAAAGAGATACGCAGAAAGTTCCTCGAGTATTTTGAGACCAAAGGCCATGAGGTAGTTGCCTCTGCACCGGTGGTGAATAAAAACGACCCGACACTCATGTTTATCAACGCCGGTATGAATCCCTTCAAGGATTACTTCCTCGGGAATGCTGTGCCGAAGAATGCCCGCATCACCGATACGCAGAAATGTCTTCGTGTGAGCGGTAAGCACAACGATCTAGATGAAGTCGGTCACGACACCTACCATCACACGTTGTTTGAGATGCTGGGGAATTGGTCGATCGGAGATTACTTCAAAAAGGAAGCGATTCAGTGGGCTTGGGAATTGTTAACGGAGGTCTACGGTTTAGAGAAAGATCGCTTGTACGTTACGGTGTTTGGTGGCGATGCGGCCGATGGTATGGACCGCGACAATGAGGCGGCTGGACTTTGGGAGGTTTTCGTTCCCCAAGAGCGTATTCTCAATGGTTCTAAAAAGGACAATTTCTGGGAGATGGGCGAGACCGGTCCGTGTGGTCCGTGTTCTGAAATTCATGTGGATCTGCGCAGCGAACAAGAGCGCGCGGCGGTTTCAGGAGCTTCCTTAGTGAATGAAGACCACCCGCAAGTGGTGGAAATCTGGAACTTGGTATTCATGCAGTTCAATCGCAAAGCGGACGGCAGTTTAGAAAACCTTCCCGCGAAGCACATCGATACAGGAATGGGTTTTGAGCGCTTGTGTATGGCGTTACAAGGCAAGCAGTCGAACTACGATACGGATGTATTTACGCCGTTGTTAGATAAAATATCCGCTATTTCTGGAGTTCGTTACGGGAGTGAAGAGGCCACAGATATTGCGATGCGTGTGATTGCCGATCACATCCGCGCCGTTGCGTTTGCAATAGCGGATGGGCAGTTGCCTTCGAGTGGTGGAGCAGGCTATGTGATTCGTCGCATCTTACGTCGTGCCATCCGTTACGGGTTCTCGTATTTGAATTTGAAGGAGCCGTTCATGCACCAGTTGGTAGAGACGCTTGATCAGGAGATGGGTGAATTTTTCCCGGAACTTGGACGTCAGAAGGCGCTCGTTACGAAGGTGATCGAGGAGGAGGAATTGAGCTTTTTGAAGACCCTAGCGCAGGGCTTGTCGAAGCTCGGTGAATTTCTCGCCACAGCAGAGCAAGTATTGGATGGAAAGCGTGCCTTTGAACTCTACGATACGTATGGATTCCCGATCGATTTGACGGAATTGATCATGAGAGAAAATGATCGAAGTGTCGATATGGAGGCCTTTACCAGCGAGATGACTGCCCAAAAAGAGCGTTCTCGTGCGGCGACGAAACTCAGCACGGACGACTGGGTGGAGCTCGAAAAAGATGAGAAAGAAGAGTTTATCGGCTACGATTATACGGAGGCTGAGGTGCGCATCACGCGTTACCGCAAGGTGAAGACCAAGAAAAAAGAATTTTACCAGCTCGTCTTCTCGCTAACCCCGTTCTATCCTGAAGGCGGCGGTCAGATTGGAGATACGGGGGTGTTGACCAAGGGACAGCACAGCATTGAGATTACCGACACTAAGAAAGAAAATGGGGTGATTGTGCATTTCGCAGATGCGCTACCTGAAGACATCAGTGGTGTTTGGCAGGCCCAAGTTCGTGTTGCGGACCGCATTGAAACTGCGAAGAACCACAGTGCAACGCACTTGATGCATGAGGCCTTACGCAGTGTGCTAGGAACGCATGTGGAGCAGAAGGGCTCGCTGGTTCGTCCGGACGTTTTGCGTTTTGATTTTTCACACTTCCAGAAAGTGAGCGCAGAAGAATTGGCAGCGATTGAAGCGCACGTGAATGCGGCGATTCAAGCAAATTA
>CATITW010000158.1 GCA_949547975.1 Cryomorphaceae bacterium
CCCTCAATTCATCACAATGCCTCATATTTGTTACAAACTATTCAGCACATGAGCATTCTTAACCTACTGGAACAACCCACAGTCGGCACTCAAATCACCGTTAAAGGATGGGTCCGCTCTTTCCGCAGCAACCGTTTCATCGCACTCAATGACGGCTCCACGATCGCTACCCTTCAATGTGTCGTCGACTTTGAAAAAGAAGACGAAGCGCAGCTAGCGCGCATCACCACTGGCGCCTGTTTGTCGGTGACGGGAATCCTAGCTGAGAGTAAAGGGAAAGGTCAGAGCGTAGAAATCATCGTCGACAGCTTCGAAGTGCTCGGCGATGCCCCAGTAGACGAATACCCACTACAACCAAAAAAGCACAGCCTCGAGTTTTTGCGCGAGATCGCCCATTTGCGTCCACGCACGAACACCTTTGGAGCGGTATTCCGCATACGCCACGCCCTATCGTTTGCTATTCATAACTACTTTAATAAGGAGGGCTTTTTTAATTGGCACAGCCCGATCATCACTGGATCCGACGCAGAAGGTGCCGGTGAAATGTTCCGTGTAACCACCCAACCCCACGGCTCTAGCGAGGACCAAAGCGAAGATTTCTTCGGCAAAGAAACCCACCTCACGGTGAGTGGCCAGCTCGAAGGCGAATTGGGCGCTCTTGGACTTGGAAAAATCTACACCTTCGGACCGACTTTCCGTGCAGAAAATTCCAATACCACACGTCACTTGGCCGAATTCTGGATGGTAGAACCTGAAATGGCGTTCCACGATCTTGAGATGAATATGGACCTCGCAGAGGACTTTTTAAAGTACACCATCAGTCATGTGCTCGAACACTGCCGCGCCGACCTCGAATTCCTCGACAAGCGCTTTGAAGACGAGCAGAAATCAAAGCCAGCGAACGAACGCGCAGAACAAGGCTTGATCGAAAAATTGGAGTTTGTTGCCAGTAATGATTTCGTACGCCTCACCTACACCGAAGCCATCGAGATCTTGCGCAACAGCAAGCCCAACAAAAAGAAAAAATTCAAATACCTCATCGACGAGTGGGGCGCCGACTTGCAGAGCGAGCACGAGCGCTTCCTAGTAGAGAAACATTTCAAAGCTCCAGTGGTCCTTTACGACTACCCCGCAAACATCAAGGCCTTCTACATGCGCCTGAACGACGACGGCAAAACCGTTCGTGCCATGGATATCTTGTTCCCAGGCATCGGAGAGATCGTCGGTGGATCGCAGCGTGAAGAACGTTACGATGTGTTGAAAGAAAAAGTCGCTGCCGTGGGCATCCCTGAAGACGAATTGTGGTGGTACCTCGAGACGCGAAAATTCGGAACCTGCGTACACAGCGGTTTCGGACTAGGTTTCGAGCGCCTCGTCCTCTTCGCCACCGGCATGGGGAACATTCGCGATGTGATTCCATTCCCAAGAACTCCCGGAAACGCGAAGTTCTAAAGCCAATTTTTCCTCCCCCCTCTGACCTATGTTAAAGCAAACCCTCGCACAAAAACTATCTCAAAAGCTGAGTCCACAACAGATTCAGCTGATGAAACTGGTGCAGTTGCCGACGCAAAGTTTGGAGGCTCGGATCAAACAAGAATTGGAAGAAAACCCCGCTTTGCAGGAAGGACGCGAAGCAGGAGAAGACACCTTTGAAAACGACCCGAACGAGGAGCGCGAAGTGCGCGACAGCATGGAGGAGATCAACTGGGACGACTACCTCAGAGACGACGATGTTCCCGACTATAAAACCCGTGCAAACAACTTCAGCTCCGACGACGAGCTTTACGAAGCACCGGTAGTCGTACGTGAAAGCTTCCACGAAAGTCTCATCAGTCAGCTCTCCCTACTCAACCTCAGCGAAGAAGACCTCGAACTGTGCACCTACCTCGTGGGCACCATCGACGACGACGGCATTCTACGCCGCGACCTTGAAGACATCGTGGACGACCTTGCCTTTTCCCAAGGCATCTTTACCGAATCTAGCACCCTAGAGCGCTTGCTCGAAGTCATTCAAAGCCTGGACCCTGCCGGAGTAGGCGGCCGCGATTTACGGGAGTGTCTGCTCTTACAGCTCGAACGACGCACACCCACAGAAAAGGTCAACCTCGCCATCACCATCCTCGACCAGTACTTCGAGGTGTTCGTGAAACGCCACTACCAGAAGTTGATGGACCGCACGGGCGTGGACGAAGAAGCGCTGAAAGATGCCATAGAAGAGATCGGTCGACTCAATCCAAAACCCGGCGGTTCCTCCAACCTTGGGCGCCCCACGGAAAATGTGATCCCCGACTACAACCTCAGCATCGTTAACGATAAACTAGAGCTCACGCTCAACGGCAAGAATGCACCGGAGTTGAGCCTCAGTCCTGGGTACCGTGAAATGCTGGAGCACTACAAGGCGAGCCAGGCAAAAAACAAATCGGATAAGGAAGCTGCGCTTTTTGTCAAGCAGAAATTGGACAGTGCGAAATGGTTTATAGATGCCATCGTACAACGCCAGCAGACCCTTATGCTGACCATGCAGGCCATCCTGAACTACCAAGAAGAATACTTCCTCACCGGGGACGACCGAAAGCTCAAACCCATGATTCTCAAGGA
>CATITW010000159.1 GCA_949547975.1 Cryomorphaceae bacterium
ATCATCAACCCGGACGGCGCGGCTACTTGGGCCATTACTGACGTCGACGGACCTACTGGTGCAAAAACCGGCGCTGCCTACATGGAATACTTCAACTACAGCTCAACAGGCGAAGTCGATATTCTTAAAAGCCCGAAGTTTGACATCACCGGCTACACGCAGCCAACCCTGATGTTTGACCTCAGCTACGCTCCTTATTCGTCGCAATACACGGACGAGCTCGCAGTTCTAGTCAGCACAGATTGTGGCTCCACCTTTGACACGGTCTACTACAAACTGGGCGCAGACCTCGGAACTACCACAGCCTCGACGAGTGTCTTTATTCCGAACGGATTGACCGACTGGAGAACGGACACCGTGGATCTAAGCAACCTGTCCGGCTCGAACTACCTCACGTTCCAAATCATGGGTATTTGCGGCTACGGGAACCACCTTTATATCGACAACATCCGCGTGATCGATCTTGGTGGTACGCCTTCTACGGCAACCTTAGATCTTCCTTCAGCCATTTGTGAAGACCAGCCTTTCAACTTCGCGCTCACTACCACGGACACCACCCTTCGCGGCGAGTTCATTCTCAACCGCTCCGGTTCTTCGCTTTCGAGCAGATTTAATGGTCTCGGCGCCCACACGACCACCCTGAACATTGCCCGCGACTACTACTTGGAATATGTCTACTACGACGCTACAACCTTCGTTGCTGACAGCGCGCTACTGATCCCAGGAGCGAAACTGAATGCGGACTACAGCTTAGCGCTTACTGGTGGTTTAAGCTACAATTTCACCGATGCCAGCACACCTGCGCCGAGCGCATGGTTCTGGGAGTTTGGCGATGGTACCACGAGTACTCTGCAAAACCCGACGCACACCTATGCGAGTACGGGGTCGTACGAAGTAAAATTGGTCGTGACCACAGATTGTGGCCTGGACAGTACATCTACTACCTTCAACAATATCGGTCTGGATGAAAATGGACTGGCGCAAATGCTGTTCTACCCGAATCCTACGCAAGATGTGTTGAATATTGCGATGAGTCCGTCGGAAGAATTGGCCACGGTAACGGTGTATGACATGACCGGTGCCCTACTCTTCACCTCGAGTATGCAGACTACTGGAGCGCAACTTCAGCTTCACCTTGAACAGCTGCCAAGCGGTATGTATCAGGTAGAAGTGCAGTCCGATCTGCGCACCACACGCACAACGATCAGCAAGCTGTAACGGTCCGCTGAATATCTTCTTAAAGCCCCTTTGCTTCCACGAGCTTAGGGGCTTTTTTTATGCCTTAACGGGTGAACGGCGAGCGATCAAACGCAGACCGAGATAGGTGATCGCGCCATTGTACAAGAGCAACTCAAAACCGATGCTGTACCCTACCGTCGGTGCCCAAACACTCAGGCCATAAGTCAATAGCGGAGCGGCAATACATATCGGAAGCACCCACCATTGACGCAGATTCGCTTTGGAGGTTAACGCCAGGACGAACAGACCGAGGAGCGGCCCGTAGGTATATCCCGCTGCCGTAAATAAACTCGAGATAATGCTGTCCGCCTCTAACGAATAGATCAGCGTCATCACTACCAAAAGCACGGACATGAAACCGACATAGACCATTTTACGTGTTTTCGTGGATCCTTTCGGGCTAAGGCTTAGAAAATCGATGCAAAAGGCGGTGGTTAACGAAGCTAAGGCACTATCAGCACTGGAGAATGCTGCAGCCAGCAGTCCTAGAAAGAACATAACGCCTAGTACGGCAGGAAGCTCAGGACTTTGTGCTACAAGGGCAAAGAGCTTATCTCCAGTGGCCGTGATGCCTTGGAGTTCTGCAAAGTCGGTGAGCAGTATACCCAACGAGAGAAACATGAGATTCACAAAAATCAAGGTGACTCCGAGCAGCACCATGTTCTTTTGCGCATTTTTAAGCTTGCTCACCGTGAGGTTCTTCTGCATCATGTCTTGGTCCAATCCCGTCATGGCAATAGCGATAAACATACCGCCGAGCACCTGTTTCCAGCCGGCTTTCGAAGTCCCACTTTGGAAAAAGTACCAATCTTTGTGCGAAGTGAGGTACTCTGAGATACTCACCTCGGCAGGTACAACCGCCTCTGCTACGAAGTAAAACGTGAGGCCTGCCGCGAGCAGCATCAAGGCCGTTTGCAAGGAGTCTGTAATAACGATTGTAGCGATACCGCCCGTGGCGCTGTAAAGAGCAATAAGGGCCAGTAACACAACCGCAGTTATGATAAAGGGAATGCCCAGCGGATCACAGATCATCAGCTGTACAACCATAGTTACGATGTACAGGCGAGCGGATGCGCCCACTATTCGGGAGATTAGAAAGAACAACGAACCGGTTTGGTACGACTGCTGCCCGAGGCGCTGCCCCAGGAAGGAATAAATACTGATGACATTATATCGGTAGTAGACCGGCAAGAGCACAAAGGCGATCACCAAATACCCCAGGAGAAACCCAAAGACCATCGGCAGGTACGTCAGTCCTGAGGAAGCCGTCCAGCCCGGTACAGAGATAAAAGTAACTCCACTGAGTGATGCGCCGATCATACCGAAGCTCACCAAAAGCCAATTCGCGTTTTTATTCGCGTTAAAAAACGTACTGTTCGACCCGCCACGTGCAGTCACAAAGCCAATCACAGCCAAAACTGCTACATATCCGAGCAGCAACGATAAAAAGAGCGTATAGTTCATACCACAAATATGCGCAATCCCTTACTTTTGAGAACTCATGAATTTCTCCTCACGAAAAATAGAACAAGCCGTTGAAGAAATCTCCCGCTTACCGGGGATTGGCAAAAAGACCGCCCTACGTCTCGCGTTGCATTTATTGCGACGTCCCAGCGTGCAAACCGAAGCATTGAGCGCCGCATTGCTCGATCTTCGTATCAATACCACCTTCTGTACGCAGTGCCACACCATATCCGACACGGAAATTTGCGGCATCTGTTCTTCCGTGAAACGCGACAAGAGCATCGTTTGTGTGGTGGAAGATGTGCGCGATGTGATGGCCATCGAAAATACCGGCGGCTATGGGGGCGTGTACCACGTTTTGGGCGGATTAATCTCGCCGATGGACGGGGTCGGACCGGGCGATTTAACGATCGACAGTTTGCTTGAAAAATTGGCCACCGGAGAAGTCAGCGAAGTCGTATTTGCCTTAAATACTACGATGGAGGGCGACACGACCAATTTCTACCTCTACCGCAAGGTCAAAGATTTCGACCTGAAACTCACCACCATCGCACGCGGCATCGCAGTCGGTGATGAACTAGAGTTTGCCGATGAAGTCACCCTCGGACGCAGCATTCAGCACCGCATCCCTTACGAACAAAGCCTACCGAAATAGCCTTGGACCTCAGTATTGTCATAGTAAACTACAACGTCAAAGAATTTTTGACCCAGTGTCTCGACAGCATTTTCCGCAGTCAGACCCAGTACAGCTATGAAGTCATCGTCGTCGATAACGCCAGCAAACAAGAAGCCCAAGCCGACATTTTAGCACGTTTCCCACAAACCGTTTGGGTCGCCAATTCTACCAACGTCGGCTTCGGAAAAGCCAACAACCAAGGCTTCGCCCTGGCCCAAGGAACCTACACCCTGATCCTCAACCCGGACACCGTCCTTGCCGAAGACACCCTTGAAAAGTGCCTGAGCCACATGATGGCGCATCCAGAGATCGGTGGTCTCGGCATCAAAGGACTCGACGGCAGCGGGAAGTTCTTGCCCGAAAGCAAGCGCGCCCTACCCACTCCCCTAGTTGCGTTATGGAAGATCAGCGGACTCAGCGCATTATTCCCGCGCTCGCCCATCTTCGCACGCTACCACCTCGGTCACTTGTCCCCGGAACAAAACCACGAAGTAGATATTCTCGTAGGTTGCTTCATGCTCGTTCCTACCGCCTTATTGCTCGAAGTAGGCGGCTTCGATCCGCGCTATTTCATGTACGGGGAAGACATCGACCTGAGCTACGAGCTCCTTAAAACGGGCAAAAAGAACATCTACTTCGCCGATTCCTCGATCATCCACTACAAGGGTGAAAGCACCAAACGCGGCAGCTTGAATTATGTACGGATGTTTTATCAGGCCATGGTATTGTTCGCTAAAAAACAATTCTCAGGTTCCTCCGCCGCTGCATACACCCTACTGATCTACCTCGGGATTTACTTGCGCGCTGCACTTGCCTTGCTCGCCCGTTTGGGCCGTTCCGCATTTGCGCCGGTACTTGACGCTCTACTGCTTTTTGGCACCCTTGAAACCGTAAAAACCTACTGGGAACTCAACCACCGCTTCGTCGATGGCGGCTCCTACCCTGACCTCTATACCTACGGCATCCAAAG
>CATITW010000160.1 GCA_949547975.1 Cryomorphaceae bacterium
AGTGGCTTGAGGTCGCTGAACTATCGGTATTAGATTGGGCTGCAGCGGATGTGCCGGTGGTTGCTGCTCTAGAGAAAGCTTCGGTTTAATAAATCTCCCTCCCTCGCGACGGCATGGAAGAGCCGGGCGTGGCCTATGTAAATTGGCAACGGAACGAGATCTTTAAGGGGTAGGAAAAAAAACACCCCCACCGCTCAAACGAGCAGTGGGGGTGTTGTGCTTAACAGATGTTTAAACCGCGATAAGGAAAGCCCGCGGAGTGAGATTAGAAGCGGTAACCGAAGTTGAATCCGCCCATGAAATCGACTGGAATATCCCAGTAGTTTTCGTTTTGTTCGTAGAGCTTGCGGCCTAATCCCGTGAAGACATCGATGGATACCTTTTCGAAAACGACTTTGTAGCCGATCGTGAATCCTAGAGAGGCGAAATCTGCACTTACGTTTCTGTTGGTTTGCCAATCGTAGCCATCACGACTGATGTAGCGGGCGGCCAGTCCGAGGTAGAGGTTTTGGTCAGAATTTGTACGAAGGCCCGTGTATTTGCGAACGCCCATCGAGAAACCGCCGTTTTGATCGGTGCCGGTCCATTCTTTAAGGTCATTGCTGTATACCCAGGCGCTCGTATTGAAGGTGAGGGTGGGTTCGTTCAAGATGGGTTTTTCGACACTGATGTTGTACACCCCGAAGGCGAAACCGATCGGATTTGTTTTGAGCTCGATCGTGTGCGATGCAGGAGTTTGGATTTGCGCTTGTGCACATAGGCTAGCGGCGAATAAGGCAATAGATGTTAGAAGCGTTTTCATACCAATTGTTTTTTGTGGTTATTGATACTGCTAATATGCTGCGGCCCTTCAGCGCCTGCACCGTCAGAAATTCTCACAATCGCGTCAATTCATAGAGGTTCACGCAAACATTTCAAGGTGAATCCATCTTGAAGTCTCATATGTGAAACAAACAAAGTCAAGACACGCGTCATCTACTCGCCAAAGTTGAACCGCCGGCACCTTTTTAGGGTTAATAATTCAATACTCAGCTCCCATGCGCAAACTACTCTTCGCCCTTCTCCTAATCTCAAGCCCCATGCTCCACGCACAATCCCTTTTCGACTTCCAAACCAATTCCGACCTGAACCCCTGGCGCATCATTAACGACGGCGTTATGGGCGGCCTCTCCGAAGGTGCGCTAACCCTCACCGAAGAAGGCCACGGGAAATTTCACGGAACCGTATCGCTCGAGAACTACGGCGGGTTCACTTCCGTAGGCTGCGCCCTGCCGCAAACAACCGTAGCCCCAAACACCGTGGCGCTCTTGCGCGTCAAAGGCGACGGCAAATCCTACCAATTCCGCGTCAAACACCAAACCACCGACTACTACACCTACGTCACCACCTTCGCAACCACCGGAGACTGGCAAACCATCGAGCTCCCACTAGCCACAATGATCCCACAGTGGCGCGGCCGCCGCGTCGACCTTCCCGCGTTCGACAGAACCAGCATCACCGAAATGACGCTCCTTATTGCCAATAAAAAGAATGAAAGCTTCGAGCTGCTCGTTGATGAGATCTCTATAGGGGAAAGAGAGTAGGGGGTTGAGTGTTACACCGCGAACCTTCCGTGCGACATGCGAAAGGCCTGGGGAGTGGTTCCCGTGAAGGCTTTAAACACGCGGTTGAAATAACTTTGGCTTTTGAACCCGGCGTAGATCGCTGCATCTGCGAGGCTCATGCTCGGTTTCTTTAGGGCACGTTTCGCTCTTGCAATGCGCTCAGAGTTGATGAACTGGACGGGGGTCATGCCGAGTTCATTTTTAAAGGCACGGAAAAATTGGGCACGGGAAAGACACGCCTTATCGGCCAATTCCTCCACATGAATCTCCGAAGTAATGTTCGTGCGTATATAATGTATCGCGTAGGCCAAACGGTGGGACATGTGCAGCGCCATGGCATTTTCCAGTAAGAAGTTCTTTGCCCCAGTGCGTAGCAATAGCGCCACCAGCTCGCGGGTGATCAGCGACGCCTTTAAATCGCGAATGCTGTCCTCATTCACCATCGTGTCGATCAGCGTATTCGTTGCAAACGAAAGGTCCTTCGAATTATTCACGTGAAAGTTTCGCTGCGACCAGCTCCATTCCTTCTCCTCAATACGTGTGTGCTGCTCGTTCATCCACAGCGCCACATCCGAGATCAGCTCTGGGCAAATCTCCAGCGCCATGCACTGGGTAGGGGTGTCGCGATCGGCCTCCGGAAAATCTATGGTCATCGACTCCGCGGAGGGCATAGCGATCGTCTCGCCCGGCACAAACTCAAACGGGTCGCGGTCGCCTAGATGCATCACCTTCTTGCCCTGAATCATGCTCACCACCACAGGGTTGTGAAACACGAGATCAAACTCATAGGATGCCTTTTGGGTCTCAAACACATTTAATATGCTCACCTCCGAATGGTGTGCGGTACGATGCTCCACCTCGCGCTGAGGTTTGGAGAAGATCTTGTGCTTTTGTTTGAGATTAACTGCGTTGAGCATATGGCGTGGATTGTTGGCAATTTCGGTAGGCTTAAGTTACCTAAAAATTGGTTTGAATCCACCGCGTTCTCATAATGAGACTATTGTACAAAACAATGAGACTGATTAAAAGGCGTTTTGACATTTTATATACCAATTTAGACCAAAGCAATAACAACACTAAAACACAGCACTATGAGTACTACCTTATTCGATCGCCCAACGTTAAAGGCGGAATACGGAAATTACATCGGCGGAAAATTCGTCGCACCCGTAGACGGACACTACTTCGATGTCACCACACCTACAGACGGTACGGTCATCACCAAAGTGTCCCGCAGTAACAGCAAAGACGTAGAGCTTGCCCTAGATGCAGCACACGCCGCATACGCAACTTGGAAACATTCATCAGTTACTGAGCGTAGCAACATGCTCCTTAAAATAGCCGACATCGTGGAGGCCAACCACCACAAACTCGCAGCGATCGAAACCCTAGACAACGGGAAAAGTATCCGCGAAACCATCAATGCCGATGTGGCCCTAGTGATCGATCATTTCCGCTACTTCGCAGGTGTCATCCGTGCAGAGGAAGGTTCTGTAAGTGAACTCGACCAGCACACGGTAAGTATGAACATCAAAGAGCCCGTGGGTGTAGTCGCACAAATCATCCCTTGGAACTTCCCACTCCTTATGGCGGCATGGAAGATCGCTCCAGCACTCGCTGCAGGGAACTGTGTCATCGTTAAACCGGCAGAGCAAACTCCTGTAGGTCTATCGGTACTTATGGAACTCGTCGGACATCTCATTCCACCAGGAGTTTTAAACATCGTTCACGGTTTCGGACCTGAGGCTGGAAAGCCCCTTGCTCAAAGCTCGCGCGTTCACAAGGTGGCCTTCACCGGTGAAACCACCACAGGTCGTTTGATCATGCAATACGCTTCTGAAAACCTGAATCCAGTGACTATGGAGCTCGGTGGTAAGTCGCCAAACATCTTCTTTAAGTCTGTGATGGACCACGATGATGCCTTCCTCAACAAATGTGTCGAAGGTGCCGTAATGTTTGCCTTAAACCAAGGAGAGGTATGTACCTGTCCATCGCGTATACTCGTGCACGAAGATATTTACGAAGCATTTATGGAGCGCGTGATCGCACGTACGAAGGCCATCAAAATGGGCAATCCATTCGATACCAATACCATGATGGGGGCTCAAGCTTCCGAGGACCAATTCAATAAAATCCTCAGCTACATCAAAATTGGCCAAGACGAAGGTGCTGAACTCCTTTGCGGTGGCGCACCGGCAGAGCTCGAAGGTGACTATTCAAACGGATATTACATCCAACCGACCATCCTCAAAGGCCACAACAAGATGCGCGTCTTCCAGGAGGAAATCTTCGGCCCTGTAGTCGCAGTGACCACCTTCAAAACCACGGAAGAAGCACTAGAGATCGCAAATGATACACTCTATGGCCTCGGTGCCGGCGTTTGGACGCGTGACTCGCACGAACTCTACCAAGTACCGCGTGCCATCGAAGCAGGCCGCGTTTGGGTAAACTGCTACCACGCCTACCCAGCACACGCTCCGTTCGGTGGATACAAGCAGTCTGGTTTTGGTCGCGAAACGCACCTGATGATGCTCAACCACTACCGCCAGAACAAAAACATGCTCATCTCTTACGATAAGAATGCGCTAGGTTTCTTCTAGGCAGCTGCCCACTAGAACCTACAACCATGTAAACCGCCAAAGGGCACCCGCTAGTTTGGGTGCCCTTTTTTGTAAATTGAAGATTAAACCCATCAAAACACCACCACATTATGAATCCACGTGTTGCATTTACGCCAGAAGCTAAGGCCCTAATGGATGAACTCCGTGCATTTCACGGTCCGATCATGTTTCACCAGAGTGGAGGATGTTGCGACGGAAGCTCGCCGATGTGCTTTGCGCTGGATGATTTTAAAATTGGCCAAGTAGATGTCTACCTCGGCGATGTCGATGGTGCACCTTTTTATATGTCTTCATCCCAATTCGAGTATTGGAAACATACCCACCTCACGCTTGATGTCACGCCCGGCCGCGGCTCCTCATTCTCCATCGAAATCCCCACCGGGAAACGATTCATGATCCACAGTCGCATTTTTACCGACCAAGAAATGGCCGAGTTGCCTGAAGCGCCTCAAGGAAAACAGCACTAACCTACACCGCCCAGTCCAGCACCTTTTCAATCAATGCCTCCACCGGTTCAGAAGGGTTCGGGTGAAAATCTCCGGTAGCACGGTTGGCCAGTAGGGCAGAAAAGCTGTGGGCTTCGTGGCCTAGAAGGTGTGCGAGGGCGTAGATTCCGGAGGTTTCCATTTCAAAATTGGTCACAGAATGGTCGCCAACCTGTACTTCATGTAAGCCGTCTAATGCTTGGGCGAAGGTGCTTTGAATGCGAATATTTCTGCCTTGTGGACCGTAGAAACCTGGTAATGTTGCGGTGATTCCGCTGTAGAGGCCTGCCCAGTTTGGGACGTTTGAACTGCCTGGAATATAGTACGGTTGCAATGGCGCGTGCGGTACGTCCACCTGCTTGAAATCGTGAGAGTAAAAGGGCAGTAGCGCGTCAAAAGCCAAGGCTCCAGCGCTCCACAAATGGCTGCCTACCGGAATGGTCGGGTCCACAGCGCCCGAAGTACCGATGCGGATGATGGTGAGTTTCGTCCGCTGCTCTCGGTCTACTCTGCGCACAGGGTCGATGTTCACCGCCGCATCCAGCTCGTTCAGGACAATATCGATGTTGTCCGTGCCCATGCCCGTGGAGAGCACAAGAACTTCATTTCCACGGAGTGTGCCGCGAACCATTTTAAACTCTCGGCGGTTCTTTGTCCAGTACACCTCGTCGAAATGCTTCGAAACCGAACTGACGCGTTCCGGGTCACCTACTGTAAAGATGAGCGAAGGAATGTCTTCGGCTTTCAGGCCCAGATGGTAGACCGTTCCGTCGGGATTCAGAATGAGTTCAGAAGGCGCGTATGGCTGCATGGCGTAGTGTATCTTTAACCCCGTAAAAGTACAGCGAAATCTAGTGAAAGCAGAAATTATCACCATAGGCGACGAGATTTTGATCGGTCAGATCGTCGATACCAATAGCGCTTGGCTGGGCCAAGTTTTAGGCGAGGAGGGGATCGAGGTTACCCGCATCAACAGCATAGCAGATACTTCCGGGGCCATCGTGAATGCTTTGGAGGGGTTGTACCCCGAAACAGAATTGGTCTTAATGACGGGAGGATTAGGTCCCACAAAAGACGACCTCACCAAGCAAACGCTTGCCCG
>CATITW010000161.1 GCA_949547975.1 Cryomorphaceae bacterium
CCAAAAAACGCCTTAAGCTTCTCAAGATCAGCATCCGTAGCGTCTTTTTTAGCCGCTTCAGACTCCTCTTCTTTCGCCTTCGGTGATCCTACTTTTCGCACAGGTTTTGCGAGCTGTGCCTTTTGTTCTTGGGTCAATTCCTTTTTCTTCCCCACGGCTTTTTTCGGCGCTGGACTTTTCAAAGGCGCTGCCTCCGCCACCTGAGCGAGTTTTTCAGCAGTCGTTAACTCCGGTGTTTCCACTTTAGCCGCTTTTGGCGCTGCCTTCTGCTCGGCAGGACGTGCAGTCTTTGGTTTGCTTTTACGCGAACGAGATTTCCTAGGTTGCTGCCCTGCTTTTTCCGATCCGCTCTTCACGGCTTGCTTAGCGCGTTTTTTCTCGTTGCGCTGCTCTTGCGGCGACTTTGGCGCTTCCTCTACCGTCGGGGTTTCAACCACGGGCTGAGGTTCTTGAACGCCACCGCGCGCTTTGCCTTTAACGGTCCCGCTATCGCCATGAAGACTTTCTGCAGGAATGAATTTATCACGGGTCACCCAAGTGCTGAGCGCTCCGATCGAGAGAAGGTATTGGTCCTTTTTAATCTCAACGATCTCACCCGGTTGTCGCGAACCGATCAATTTCACTCGATCCCCCACCTTTGCTGGCGTTGCGATAAGCTTCTTGATCTTGCGCTCCTTTTGTTTCTGGTATTTTGACTTCTTCACATCGCGCTCCTCGGAGGTCTGTGAAGCGCGTTCTCCCGCGTAGACTTTAAAGCGTCCGACGACCTCGTCTTTGCCTTTTTTACTGCGTTGTTCCGCGTATTCGTTAACGAGATTTTGGAATTTTTTACCCCAAGTAATCATCGCATTCTGCTGCTCATTCATCGCACTTTGACGACGTACTTTATCCTCGAGCTGCGAAATTTTCCGGTCCTGCTTGTCTTTAAGCTGTTCCAATTCTTCCAACCGCTGGGCCAATTTCTCGCGCTGCCGTGTCAATTCATTTTTCTCCTTCTGAATCCCCACCAGCAATCGATCCACAGCCACGGTGCTCTCGTCCAGTACATCCCGCGCTTGGTCGATCAACTTCGTACTCACACCTACCTTCTGCGCCACCTCATACGTATACGAACTTCCAGGCACGCCCTGATTTAAGACATACTCTGGGGTTAGATCCGTGGAGTTGAACTGCATCGAGCCGTTTTCCACACGTACCAATTCCCCCGCCAACGCCTTGATGCTATTGTAGTGGGTGGTCATCACGCCAAAGGTCTTGCTGTTGTTCAGCTCTTTCAAAAACACTTGCGCCATGGACGAGCCTAAATCCGGATCGGAACCCGATCCAAACTCATCGATCAGCACGAGCGTCTTCCCATAGGCCGCGTTGAGAAAGTGATTCATTTTCGTCAGCTTCGAACTATAGGTCGAGAGCTCATTCTCGATACTTTGCGAATCGCCGATATCGGCCATCAGACCATTAAACCAGCCCATCGTACTGTCCGGGTGAACGGTCACGAGCATGCCACTTTGCAGCATCAGCTGCAGCAGTCCCACGGTTTTCAGCGTTATGGATTTACCCCCAGCATTCGGTCCAGAGATGACCAAAATACGGGTGTGTGTATCTAGGCGAATGTCGAGCGGAACGACCCCTTTCTCCTTCGGCGCATTGAACGCTCGAAGCACAGGGTTGATGGCCTTGATCAGGTGCACGTGCGGTTTGTCAGTGAGCTGCGGCAGGCAAGCCTCTTCGGCAAGGGCATAGAGTGCCTTTGCGTTGACAAAATCGATCTGGTAGAGGGCGGTGCTGTAATCGCGCAATTCATCGCGATACCCCGCCACAAAAGCAGTGAGCAGGCGTAAGATGCGGGTGACTTCGCGTTTTTCTTCATCTTCTAAAACGGCAATCTCGTTGTTGATCTCGAGCGTTTCCGAAGGCTCCACATAAAAGATGGTCGCTTTGGACGAAGAGCCGTGGAAGACGCCATTTACTTGGCCCTTAAACGCACCTTCGATCGCTAGTACACGTTTGTTGTCGTGCACACTTTCCTGGATGTCGGCCAGCATACCGGACCCAGAATATTTCTTAACGGCGCGGTAAAAAATACGGTCAGCCGCAGCACGTTTTTTAGCCAAAGCACTACGAATTTTCCCCAGTGCAGGCGAGGCAGAGGTCTTTACAACACCACGGCGATCAAGCACACGGTCGATCTCATCAGGAACGGTTTTGTTCTTGCTCAGATGCGCGAGTTTGCTCTGCATCGAAGGCGTTCGGTCCGCGTGTGTTTTGAAAAAGCTGTACACACGGTTGAAGCTTTCGATCATGTTCTTCAGGATCAAAAAATCTTCCCCTTCGAGCGTTGCACCCTGAATCTTCAAGCGAAGCAAAAAAGGTTTGATGTCTTCTGACGCTAGCGCGGGCACGCCAAAATCGCTTTGGTACAACCCTAAAACTTCATGGACTTCTTGCAAGTCACGCATGACCACAGCGTAGTCGCTTGAAGGTCGAAGCCCAGCGATGCGCTCCCGTGCGCGCTCGGTAACGGCGCGTTTGATGATGGCCTGTTTGACCAGGTCAAATTCAATGCTTTCAAATAAGTCTTCCGGGTAGGTATTCAAGGTAGGCTTGCTCTGTGCGCGTTATCCGCGGTAGGTTTCTTCTTCAGAGGTAACGGCCTCGGGCGAAGATTGTTTCTTCAAGCCGCCGCCCAAAGCGAAAGCGAGTGCACAAAGGAGCAATACGATCAGTAGATCGATGGCGGACCAAACGATGCTCATGGGCACAGTGACCAGATCGTTCGTAACGGTACCGAGCACATAAAGCAGTGCAACGATGGCCGGTGCGGCGATGCTGCGGCGTGAATACCCTTGTTTGAACATACGGCGCGGCTTGCTCAGGAACGTGGCGATGTAGACACCGACAAAAGCGCCCAAACCGTGTTCAAAGAAAATCCAGTAGACGGCAGCCGGGTGTGCTTCCAAATAGGTGGTTACTGCTGCGGCGCGCTCGGAATACGGCGCAGTAGGATCGAACCCTTCGAGCGCTCCAAAAAGGCTGTGGCCGAGCTCGAGAAGCCCGATCATGACTAGATTCCCGACAAACATCGCCAGGAGGACGATGCCGAAGTTTTTAAAGAAGTTCAGTAGGCGTTTCATAGCGGTTATTTGAATTTTCCAGGTTCGATAAGGCGAATACCTCCACCGAGTTTAAAGGCAAATGCGGAGGCAACGGCGGTAAGGGAAAGGTCTACCGCGAGCCATGCCATACCGGTTGGCACAGTTTGGGTGTTGAGGTAGACGGCAATCAAATAAAACCAACTCACGATCAGTGCAGGGTAGAACGACTTGCGCGCGGGGCCCTCTTTCCAAACGCCCACTTTCGTGAACTGTGTGGTGAGGTAGACGGCTACAAAAGCACCAAACGCGTGTGCGAAGATGGCCCACCAGATGGCGGTTGGATGCGCTGCCATATACTGTGCTACGAGAGCGGCAGGGTCGCTAGCGGTGCCCAGTGCTGCAAAGTCGATGCTGGGTACGAAAAAAACGGAAAATCGGTGTACGGCCGTCACTGCGAAGGATCCTGTGATGAGAAAAAAGAACGTCAGCAAGATGCTTCTAAAGTGATGGGCGATACGTGGATTCATGGCGGTGAAGTTTAGTTGAACCAGCCTTCGACCACATCGAGTGCGAGGGCTGCTACGTCTAATTTATTCTTTTTACGGAAACCGTTCAGCTTTTGGTGCAATGCAGCGGGTTTGTTGTCGCGCAGAGCTTCTACCGTGTGGTATCCGGCTTGTGCAATATGTACGGCCCATTCTGCAGGAACGCCGATCGCTTCAAATTCTGCGGGGCTCGCCACGGTGTCAAATTTCTCTGGACGCATCTGTGGGAAAAACAGGACTTCCTGGATGCTGTCTTGGTTGGTGAGCATCATGGTCAAGCGGTCGATACCAATTCCCAAACCTGAGGTTGGTGGCATTCCGTACTCTAACGCGCGAACGAAGTCTTGGTCGATGAACATGGCCTCGTCGTCGCCTTTTTCGCTAAGGGTTAATTGGTCCTCGAAACGCTCCAGCTGATCGATAGGATCATTGAGCTCTGAATAGGCATTTGCAACCTCTTTTCCGTTCACCATCAGCTCGAAACGTTCGGTGAGCTGTGGGTTGTCACGGTGTTTTTTACACAACGGCGACATCTCCACAGGGTAGTCCGTGATGAACGTCGGTTGGATGTAGTGCTTCTCACATTTCTCACCGAAAATCTCGTCGATGAGTTTTCCTTTACCCATAGTTTCATCCACTTCAAGGCCGATAGATTTCGCCGCTTCACGAACTTCATCTTCTGACTTTCCGTTCAAATCAAGTCCAGTGTGAACTTTGATCGCTTCCAAAATAGGGACGCGGGCGTAGGGCGCTTTAAAGCTTACTGTGTTCTCGCCGATAGTTGCATCAGTAGTCCCGTTTACTGCGGTGGCTACCTCTTCAAGCATGTTTTCGACAAATCTCATCATCCAGTGGTAGTCTTTGTAGGCTACATAGATCTCCATTACGGTGAATTCCGGGTTGTGCGTTTTGTCCATCCCTTCGTTGCGGAAGTCTTTGGCAAACTCGTACACCCCTTCAAAGCCACCTACGATCAGGCGCTTGAGGTAGAGTTCGTTGGCAATACGCAGGTACAACGGCACGTCGAGCGCGTTGTGGTGCGTCATGAACGGACGTGCAGCAGCACCACCTGGGATCGGCTGTAGGATCGGCGTTTCCACCTCCATGTAGCCGGCATCGTCAAAAATGCGGCGCATGGTCGACATGATGCGGTTGCGCTTGCGGAAGATCTCCTTCACGCCTGGGTTCACGACGAGATCGACGTAACGCTGGCGATAACGGATTTCTGGATCAGTGAGCTGATCGTAGATGTTCCCGTCGGCATCTTTTTTTACGACCGGAAGTGGACGCAAAGATTTGGAGAGGACAACGAGCTCTTTCACGTGGAGGCTCATCTCACCGGTTTGCGTAGTGAACATGTGTCCTTTCACGCCGATGAAATCACCGATGTCTAAGAGTTTTTTGAAGACATCATTGTACATGGTTTTGTCGTCTTCGGGACAGATTTCGTCGCGGTTGACGTAGATCTGCATCTCGCCCGTAGAGTCGGCGAGTACGGCAAAAGAGGCCTTACCCATGATGCGTTTGGTCATCAAACGGCCCGCTAAACAGACGTTTTCGAAGCCTTCTGCGCCGTCTTTGTAGTCGGCGGAAAGTGCTGATGCGTAGTGCGTTACCGGGTATTCTGCTGCCGGGTACGGATCGATGCCTAACCCTTTGAGTTTGTTCAACGATTCACGTCTAAGCAGTTCTTGTTCGGATAAAAGTCTTGCCATGATGCAATGATGTTTTAGAGGTGACAAAGATAATTGGCTTTTGTAGCTTAGCGGTATGAGGCTCAACCGATTTTACACGTTGCTTTTGACCGCATTTTTTGTGGCCAATTCCCACGCGCAACCCTACTACCAAAAGGGAACGCAGCTCCTGCAAATTTCCGGAGCGGCCAGCCTTGAAGGTCGCGGTAGCGCGATTTCCAACATGTCCTTTACTTCGGCTGTGGGCTCCACGCTCTTTTTTACACCAAAATGGGCGCTGGGCGCGGAAATTTCATACCGCTGGGCGCCGTTTTCGCAAACCCTACAAACCACCTACCGTGCCCACTATTTGTTGTACGGCCGGTCGGATCTAAAACACAGCTTGATCGCTGATTTGCACGGCCGACTTCGCGCAAATATGAACCGTACTCTTAACGGCGAAATGTTCGGCTCGAACGTGAGCGGTGCGGGCCTTGGCATGCAATATGCGTACTGGCCTACCCCGCAGCTGAGCGTGTATTTTTGGCCACAAATCACCCGAACAAACGGAGGGCCAAGCGGCTTATCTCAATGGGAACTTTACGCGCCGATAGGGCTCCAATGGAGCTGGCAGCACAGACGATGAGAACAGTAGAATTTCAAGACATAGGACGCGTGAGCTATGGGGACGCCTGGGACTTCCAGACGAAACTGTTTCAGGAGACGGTCGATCAGAAATTGGTCAATAGAAAGGAGCCGGAAAACGCCCGGGAAACCAGAGATCATTTCATTTTTGTGGAGCATCCGCCCGTGTTTACGATGGGAAAAAGCGGTTCGATCGATCATTTGTTGGTGGACGAGGCGAGGTTAGCGGCGGAAGGCATCGAGTATTACCCGGTGAATCGCGGCGGAGACATCACCTACCACGGCCCCGGCCAGATTGTGGGCTACCCGATCTTGGATTTGGACCACTATTTCACGGACATCCACAAATATTTGCGCTACCTCGAGGAATCCATCATTTTAACCTTGGCCGATTACGGCCTGACGGCCGGACGTTCCGACGGAGAAACGGGCGTTTGGCTCGACGCAGGTACTCCTCTGGCGCGTAAAATTTGTGCCTTGGGGGTCAAGGCGTCACGCTGGACGACCATGCACGGGTTTGCATTTAATGTGAACACGGAATTGATGCATTTTGGCTACATCGTGCCGTGCGGCATTACCGACAAGGCGGTCACTTCGTTGCATCTAGAATTGGGCCGTACCCTCGACCTTGAAGAGGTGAAAGGCAAAATAAAAACACATTTCCAATCGTTGTTCGAGTGCACCTTCGTACCCACAACCCAACCCTACACACCATGAAAAACCTCTACCGCACCTTAGCGGTCCTGATCGCCTTAGTGCTCGTCTTGAAATTTTCTCCCTACGGCTACCTCATCCGCGGGATGCAGGGCTCTTACCTCGACGGCTACAAAAGCGCACACCTGTACGACCGCAACCACTTTGACCAGCGCGAAATCCCCGCACTACGCCCAGCTCCGCTGCCAGAGGCCCAAAGCAAACTTGCACTGGACCCGACCATCGCCGAGCAGCTCGCCGAGATCGGAACAGCGGGCATCGTCGCAGTACACAACGACAGCATCGTGTTCGAAGAATACTACAATGCACACGGCCCGACGGTCATCTCGAACAGTTTTTCGACGGCGAAAACGATCATCACGTTGCTCACGCAAATCGCCATTCAAGACGGCTACATCGGCTCTTGGGATGACCCCATCACGAACTACGTACCGGAATTCGAAGTGCCAGAAGGCCATGCAACCCCCACGTTGCGCCATTTCTCAACCATGACCTCGGGCATGAAAACGAGCGAATCGTATAAAAACCCGCTCAGCAACACGGCAAAAATCTACTACGGCGATGACGTGGTGGCCGCAACGCTCGAAACCCCTTCAGGCAAAACGCCTCCGGGAGAAGTGTATGAATATTTGAGCGCTTCGACCCAAGTACTGACCATCGCCCTGAGCCGCGCGGTGGGTGAGAGCATCTCCGGATTTGCAAACCGCGAGCTCTTTGCCAAAGTAGGTTTTGAGACCACGGCGACCTGGCACCTCGATCAGAAGGCGGGCTTAGAGTTGGGCTTTTGTTGTTTGAATGCTTCGACGCGCGACTTCGCAAAATTGGGCCAATTCGTACTGCACCACGGCTACATCGACGGACACTCCGTCGTCGACTCTACCTTCCTTCATCAGGCCACCCAAGGCTTCAAAAGTCCCTTCTACGGACACAGCTTCTGGATCTACCCTGCACCGTACGACCACATCTTCGGCTTCCGCGGCAAGGACGGTCAAAACATCTTCATCGACCCGCAGCACCACCTCGTGGTCACCCGCACCGGCGAGTCTGCAGGCGAACGTTGGCAAGACGGTTTCCGCGACATCGAACACCTGATTTTACAACAAATGACCTTGTGGGCAAACTAACCCATGGCCGCACCCATCGTTGACATACAGGGCCTCCATGTGGCATTTTCGGGCAAAGAAGTCGTGCACGATTTCAACCTGAGCATCCACCCCGGCGAGATCGTTTCCGTCGTCGGCGAGAGCGGTTCCGGCAAATCTGTCAGCGCCCTACTTTCGATGGGACTCCTCGCTCCAAGCGCTGAGGTCAGGGCGTCAAAGGCCCATTTCCAGGGACGAGACCTGCTCTCTTTCACCCCTTCCGACTGGGCCCAATTTCGTTCTACCGCCGTCGCCATGGTCTTCCAAGACCCCATGACCGCACTTCATCCCACAAAGCGAATAGGTACGCAGCTCGCGGAAGTTTTGCAGCAGCATACCGCCTTATCTCCCACCGAGATCCAGGCGCGCATCACCCAAGCGTTGGAAGAAGTGGAGGTCCCAGAACCGGCGCTTAGCTTGGAAAAATATCCGTTCCAGATGAGCGGCGGGCAACGCCAGCGCGTGGTCATTGCTATGGCCATGCTTTTGGAGCCGGCGCTGATCATAGCGGATGAGCCCACCACCGCGCTCGACAAAGAAGTGGAAGGCAAGGTGCTCGACCTGCTGCGCCGCCTGGTCACCAAGCGCGGCACGGCCCTGTGGTTGATCAGTCACGACTTAGAATTGGTAGCGAATTTTTCCGACCGTGTCCTTGTGCTGTTCCGCGGTACGACCGTAGAACAAGGGCCTGCCAAAGCACTCTTTAGCGCTCCGAAACACCCTTATACTCAGGGATTGCTCGGGTGTCGACCTCCGAAACAGGGACGCCCGTACCCGCTTCCGGTGCTGGATGATTTTCTGGAAAAAAATGCGTTGTCGCAGCAAGAATTGGCGACGCCGGCGCAAGAGACTCCCGTGTTAGAAATCAAGGATTTGAAGATTGCTTTTTCGCAGAGCAAAGGCTGGAAAACTACAGAAAAAACCGTTGTGGACCGCTTCTACATGACCCTCTACAAGGGCGAAACTTTGGGCCTTATCGGACCATCGGGCAGTGGAAAAAGCACCATCGGTCGAGCGATAGTGGATCTGGTGGAAACCCGCTCCGGGAGCATCCACTACACGTGTGAAAAGCACAAGGTAAGTTTCATTTTTCAGGACCCGTTCAGCGCGCTGAATGCAGCAAAAACGATCGGTAGTATCCTGGGCGCAGTGTTGAAAAAGCACCATCCGGCGCTGGGGAAATCCGAGCGTTTGGACAAAGCAGGAGCGCTTTTAGAGGAAGTGGGCCTTTCCAGGGAGGACTTGAAGAAAAAGCCAGCGGCATTCTCCGGAGGCCAGCGCCAGCGGATCGGTATTGCCCGGGCGCTCGCAGTGGCTCCAGAAATTTTGATTTGCGATGAAAGCGTGAGTGCCTTGGACGTGAGTGTTCAGTCCCAAGTGCTGAACGTACTGAACGAGATCAAGCTGAACCGTGGGCTGAGCATGATTTTCATCTCGCACGATCCAGACGTGGTGCGCTACATGTGCGACCGCATCATCACGCTAACGCCGCTTATTTAATACTGCCTAGAACGCGCTTCATAAAGCCATTCAATGCATCTTTTTTCGCTACGCCAGCGGAGATTTCTTTCTGCACCTCGATCGCGCCATACATGTTTGAAATGAGCTCACCGATCACCTCTAGTTCTTCGTCTTTCAAGGTCGGAACATCCGCCATAGACTCGAGAACTTCGATGGTTTCGTGCAAATAATCTTCGTCGTTTTTCTCTACAAAATCGACCAAATGTTTGATGATAGGGATTTTCATGTTGTGCTGTATTTGACCACAAATTTAATCAACTACAGTTATCGGACTCTCTGAAGCCGATAGATAAAACCGATGTCTTGTTCAGCGTTAATGACCTTTATGGGGAGACGGCGAAGCAGAATTGGTCCATGTAGGAAGAGGTAAATACAGGTAAGGAAGAGCCAATTCTTGAACAATAAAACCGCCCGTTATGCTGTAACTTTACGAATCCAATTTCATACAACAGACACACATACCCTCTGCACATGCGCAAACTAGCCCTATTTCTATTCACCCTGCTCACCACTGCTGCCACGGCCCAAGTTTTATCCGTAACCCCAGCGTTCCCCTCGCAAAACGACACCGTGACCATCGTTTACGACGCGACCCAGGGGAATGGCGCTTTAACGGGTATTGTTCCCGTATATGCGCACGCCGGACTGATCACCAACCAGAGCACCTCTCCGACAGATTGGAAACACGTGCAAGGAAATTGGGGAACGGCAGACGCCAATGTGTTGATGACTGCGCTAGGAAATAACAAGCATCAGATCAAATACCACATTCCGACCTACTATGGCTTCGGCGCTGGAGTGACGGTACAGCAGCTCGCCTTCGTGTTCCGCGACGCGAGTGGCTCGAACGTCGGACGCTCGGCCTCCGGATCGGACATCTACTACGACGTGTACCCCGCAAACACTGGACTTTTGGCCAAATTCATGACGCCAAACGCGACCCAGCTGATCAACATCGGAGACTCGATCGAAGTGGTCGTAGCAGCTACGCAAAAGGGCGATGTGACCGTGACAGATAACGGAACCCAAGTCTTCAACGATTCGACCAAGCAGACCTCTTTTTATGTAACGGCCACTACGGCTGGGGTGCATGAATTGGTACTCACGGCGGAATTGGGCACGCAAGCCTCTTCAGACACCGTGTATTACGCGGTGAATGCGCCATTAGAGGTCGCGACGTTGCCTGCAGGATTTGAGATGGGAGTGAATGAGATCAACGATACGACGGTGTTTTTCAAGCTCTACGCTCCGGGAAAAAGCCGCGTGTACGTGCTTACTTCGTTGAATGATTTTATGCCCGATACGGTGAACGCGATGACGCGCAACCCGGGAGGACAGTGGTGGTTCAAAGAAATGACCGTTCCAGCAGGCACCCCGTTCAGCTACCAGTACATGATCGATGGCGACCTGAAAGTGGCCGACCCGTTCTCGACGCTCATCTTGGACCCGTGGAACGACGGCTACATCTCGAGTGCCACCTACCCGAATCTGCCGGACTACCCGAACGGCAAAACTACCGGCATTGTGAGCGTGTATGAAACGGCCAAGCCAGAGTACACGTGGAAAAACACAAATTTTGAGGCGCCTGACGCGGAGGAATTGGTCATTTATGAGTTGCTTATTCGTGATTTTGTCGACGAGCGCAACTACCAAACGGTGATCGACACCCTGGACTACATCGCACGCTTAGGCATCAATGCGATCGAGCTCATGCCAAATTCTGAATTCGAGGGCAATTCAAGCTGGGGATATAATCCTTCGTTCCACATGGCGCTCGACAAATATTACGGCACCGCGGACAAGTTTAAGGAGTTCGTAGACAGCTGTCACAGCCGTGGCATCGCGGTGATCACGGACCAAGTTTTTAACCACGCCTTCGGACAAAACCCGATCGCGCAAATGTGGTGGGACCCCGCGAACAACCGACCGGCCGCGAACAACCCGTACATGAATCAAAATTGTCCACACCCGCCCAACTGTTGGGGGAACGACTTTGACCATTTCGTCCAACCGACGCGCGACTACATGGACCGCATCAACACCTACTGGATCGAGGAATACAACATCGACGGTATTCGCTTTGACTTCACCAAAGGCTTCACGAACAGCTCGAACGCAGACAGCTACCAAGCCCCGCGCATCACCGAGCTCAAGCGCCTTGCAGACACCCTCTGGAACGTAGACCCGGACTTCTATGTCATCTTGGAGCACTGGGGACCGAACCAGGAAGAAAAAGAACTCAGCGACTACGGTATGTTGCTCTGGGGGAACGTCACGCACGCCTACTACGAAGCAGCGATGGGATACACGCCGAACAGCGACTTTAGCTGGGGGATTTACAAAGAACGCGGCTGGGCAGACAAGCATTTGATCAGTTACATGGAGAGCCACGATGAAGAGCGCTCAGCCTATCAAATGATGACCTACGGAAATTCGAACGGCAACTACAACACGCGCACGCTCGCAACGATGGCCGACCGTAAAGTGTTAACGAGTGCCTTCTTGTACGCCATCCCGGGTCCGAAGATGCTGTACATGTTTGAGGAGCTCGGTTACGACGAATCCATCAACGATCCTTGCCGCATCTGTGAGAAATCTATTCTTTGGAACTACTACCAAAATCAGCACCGTCAGAAGATTTACTTCTACACGAGTAGCTTGATCCATATGCGCCAGAGCTACGGCGTGTTCAACACCGACAACTTCACCTACGCGCTCAGCGGCGGTGCGAAGCGCATCAACCTGAACGGCACGGACACGAACGCGACGGTGGTCGGGAACTTCCGTGTGGTAGCGGGTGATGTGTATCCTAACTTCCAGCACACCGGCTGGTGGTACGACTACTTCACGGGCGACAGCATTCAGGTGACTTCAACGAACGCACCGATCAGCTTTGCCCCGGGTGAGTGGCACATTTACACCGATGTGAAGCTGGAAAAAGCGGCATTCATGTCGGTGGAGCAGGCGCCAGTTACCCTCGCTCCGGTGCAGTTGTACCCGAACCCTTCAGAAGGGGCGGTGGAGCTGTTAACGGATGTGCAGCCAGGTACACAGGTGCGCTGGTCGTTGCACAATCTCAGCGGTCAGAGTGTAGCGGATGGGCAGTTTGAAGCGCAAGGCTTGGAGGTCCAATTCCTAGACTTCACAGCACTTCCATCGGGGGTGTACGTCTTTGAGCTGCAAGCAGGCCAGGAGCACTTCACCGAGCGTGTAGTGCTGAAATAAGCGTTACGAATTCAGGTGAACGCCCTCCTTATCTTGGGTGAGCACCCCTTCGTTTTCTAGATTTTTGAGCAGGCGAGAAACCACTTCGCGTGAGGTGCCGAGCTCCGAAGCCATTTTGACTTTGGACAGCGGTACCCCGCGACGTCCGTTCAGGCGGCATCTTTTCTCGATGTAGGCGAGCAGGCGCGCACCGAGCTGCTTGAAGATGGCATTGTCCACTAGACTGAGCAATTCCTCGAAGCGGCGTCTAAAATTGGCCAATTCAAACAAGCGCCATTCGCTGTGTTTTTCCACGATCTCCCCCAAGGCGCTGATCGGAATATGCAACACTTCGCACGTGCTCTCTGCCTCGACAGTGATCGGCATGATGCCATTCGGCAGCAACGAGAATGCGGCACACGGGCAAATTTCTCCCGGCGTTAAAAAGTACAATAAGAGTTCCTTGGAAGGATCATCGTCGTCGATACGCATCACGCGAGCGCTCCCGTCGAGAATAATGGGCATGAAATCTGCCTCCATCCCGTAGTCGAGAATCAGGGCATTTTCGTCATAAACGACCACTTCTCCGATCTCCGAGAGGTAGTCACGCAGTTCCTGTGAAAGCAGTGAAAAAGCAGCAGATTGTAACGCAGGTATAGCCATCCTTCAAGGTGTGAGTTGAAGGGCTAAGTTACCAAATTTGTGAATGTCTTACGAGATGAGTTTGACCAGTGATGCTATCGGATACGGCTTGACCAACCACTCCACTTTGTCCAAACCGTCGAGCTCTGCAAGGTGCTCGCTGCGTTCATAGCCGCTGGTGATCACAAAATAGGTATC
>CATITW010000162.1 GCA_949547975.1 Cryomorphaceae bacterium
AGTAACAATCCGAGTGGTCAAATAAATGCTTTGTGAAGAAGGGTTGCTTAGATTAGTGGCCGTCATTGGACGACAACAAGTCGAATAGGCAAAATCATATACGCTTGATGCATTCAAAGTAACATTTGCGCTGTATTTGTGCACCGCATAATTGATGGTAGAATTACAAGTATTGGTTGGAGTGGTAACACTGGCCTGTGTTAATGAAAGCGTAGATATTGTGCTTTGGTTGGTCTTCTTGTAATAAATAGTAGCGGTACTCGGAAGGTTCACCCCAGTTACGTCCCTAAACAAATAGAGGTTGATTTTATAGGTGCGTTGGTTTCCACTCTGACTTACAAATTCATAAGTGAAGTTTCCGCTAATAAGATGGGTGGCCGAGGCTTGAAGGCCAAAAAGGAGCACTAGAACGATTAGGGTTTTGCGCATGGTTCGTTAATTTTTTCGAAAGATAAATAATAAAAATGGTGTCCAATTCGTCGAATGAGCAATTAAGAATTATTCTTAACTTGTTCAAAATAAGTCTAATGAGACGAAGAGTATTTCTTTTGAAGACAGGGTTGTTGGGTCTATCGAGTCTTCTCCCCTTTGGGGCAATCGCCATGCAGAAACGGCCAAGCTGGGAGGCGTTGGTCGAATGGGCTCGTTGGGCACCTAGTGTTCACAACTTACAACCTTATCGACTCAAGGTGGTTTCCGAGGAGAAGGCATTGCTTTGCTACGACCCCAAATTTCTTCTGCCCGTGGGCGATCCAAAATCTGAGTTTTCCACTGCAGTAATGGGTGTCTTTGTAGAAAGTTTGTCCATTGCTGCTGCACCTCACGGATTTAAGGTGGAGATGTCGGATATCCTTCAGACTATTTCTACCGAATATGTTGATGTGCAACCTTTTGCCCAGCTGCACTTGATTCCAAGTTTTTCAAAAGAATCTTTAGCACCGGAGTTGATGCTCAAGCGAAGGACTTCCCGAACTGATTACAACGGCGAGCCGCTTTCCTCGGGCACTGTAGAACGCTGTGCTGCAATCGTTTCCAACTTTGGGGGGAAGCTGTTTCATACCAACGACTCTGAAAAGGTCGACATGTTGGTGAAAATAAATCAGGCGACGCTTTTCGAAGACCTTAGCCATGGGCCCATGCGTGAGGAGCTTGATGGGTTGTTTCGCTATTCAAAGAAGGAAGCAGAAGAATCCCGAACGGGTTTGTGGACGAGGTGCATGGGGTTCCCTGGGAAACTTGTGAAATCGGTTTTTAGGCATCATGAAAGATGGACGAAAGGCACGAGGAAAAAAATGCTATCGAGTTATTACGGCAATACCTACAAGGGTACCGCGAGTATCATGTGGATACAACATCCTTGGTCTAAGCCTGAGGATCAGGTCAATTTTGGTCGCATACTTTGCCGCATATGGCTACAGCTTGCTAAGGACGATGCGTATATGCATCCCTTTGGAAGTCTTATTACGAATCCGACCGCCTTTGACAGCTTATCAAAGAGTTTAGAGCTAGACGAAAACAGTGATGCTCCTTTAGCTTTCATCTGTAGAGCGGGCTACAGTAAGGAGCCCCCGAGAAGCTATAGAATTAACACAACCGATATACTACTGCCATGAAAAGATTACTCGTATTCTATTATGCCCGATTAGGTGGCGTTTACCGTGAAATGTTCCTCACTTTTCCTTGGGCAATTAAGTTTCTTTACGTTCCAGGCTTTAATGGATTGAGAAACTTTAACAGTCGTGCAAGAGCTTATTATCAGTTTCGATTTGCTAAAAAGCGCGTGCCTGCGTACCGCGATTTCCTTCATAAACAAGGTTTTAGCGAGCCTTCTTTTTCTGGAATGGTTCCAAACATTGAAGAGATTCCTTGGATGGACAAAGAGAATTACGTTAAGGCCTACGATATGGATAGCCGTTGTGTAGATGGAAAAATTCCTGAGCGCAATATCATCTTTGATGAAAGCTCAGGTTCTTCGGGTACGGCAACAAATTGGGTCCGTGGAAAAACAGAACGAGAAAGAAACGGGAAAATCATTCGTTTTGGATTTGAAACACTATTTGGCTCTGATCCGCACTTTATCATCAACGCATTTGCTTTGGGTCCATGGGCTACTGGAGTTAATGTGACGATGTCGTGTGTCCCGTTTTCTATGCTTAAGTCTTTGGGCCCTGAGAAAGAAAAGATAGAGAACACACTTCGCCAGTTCGGTACAAAGTACAAATACGTCATCATGGGCTACCCGCCGTTCTTGAAACAATTGGTTGATGGAAGCGACATACTATGGGCAGACTACAATATCTCTTTGATTTTTGGTGGAGAATCCATGTCGGAAGGGATGCGCGATTTCCTTTACAGCAAGGGTATCAAAAAAGTATATAGTTCTTTGGGGGCGTCCGATTTGGAATTGAACCTAGGTTCTGAAAACGACTTTACCATTAGCCTGCGAAGATTAATGCGCTCCAACCCAGCTTTGCGTGAGCGTATAACTAAACACGAGGGTGCACTACCTATGATTTTTCAATACAATCCCTCGGATTTCTTAATACACAATACCGATGAGGGCGAATTGATCATTACCGTCTGTCGATTCCACTATGTAGCACCAAAGGTGCGCTATAATATTCATGATAGAGGCCATCAAGTAACCATCAAAGAGATGTATTCAATCTTTGAAGAGTTGGGTATTGACAAAAATCAAATTACCGCCCCAAGAACAGATTTGCCGTTACTGTTTCACTATGGTCGGGCAGATATGACAGTTGCCTTTTTCGGTGCAAATGTGAGCCCAGTGGACATCCAAGAATCGATGTTTGA
>CATITW010000163.1 GCA_949547975.1 Cryomorphaceae bacterium
GAGCAGAGTACTGCGGGGTTTGCGGCACCGGAATTGGCCGAAGCGATGCAGCATTGTGTCGGCTGTAAGGGCTGCAGCAAGGAGTGTCCGTCTGGAGTGGATATGGCCGCGATGAAGGTCGAATGGCTGTACCAGAACAAATCAAAAAGAACATTAGGCGACCGTGCCGTGGCCTCTTTCGATAAAAGTGTCCAATTTCTTTGGGCACGCCGCATCATCAACCCGATGCTCAAGGCCGGGTGGATGAAAAAACTACTGGGGATTGCACCTGAGCGGGAGCTGCCGAAATTGGCATCAGGAAGGTGGATGCGCTACTATACAAAGTACTATACGCCGGAGCGAGCGGCCGGTGCAACGCAGAAAGTACTGTTGTGGGTGGATGAATTTACGGCGAGCAGCGAACCAGAATTGGCCGGGAAAGCGCTAGATATTCTGGAGCACTTAGGCTACACCTGCGCCCTGGTCTACAGCCCCTCAGGCCGTGCACAGATCAGCGGCGGCTTTCTTGATGAAGCGACGAACACCGCTCTAAAAAGCATTTCAGCGCTTCGCAGTGCACTAGAGATTATGGGGGATGACACTCCGATTATCGGCCTCGAACCGAGCGCCGTGTTGGCAGTAAAGGACGATTACCCACGCCTTATTAAAGGCGCACCGAACGAATGGCTCACTATGCACCAGGAACGCTTTAGCACCTTCGATAAATTCTTGGCTACGCATGTACAAACTCACGGAGCCTCAAAGGTCTTCGAACGCTACGAAGGAGAGGTTTTACTTCACGTGCACTGTCATCAGAAGAGCCTGGAGAGTGCTGGCGATACGGCATATGCGATCCAAGGATTGCTGGGCGCCAAAGTCGAACGCATCAAGAGCAGCTGTTGCGGTATGGCCGGTGCCTATGGGATGAAAGCGGAGAACCAAGAGATGAGTCGTAAAATGGCAGGACTTAGCATTCTACCTGCGATTGAAGCATTTCAAGGCGAATACCTGGTAGCTACCGGAACTTCGTGCAGGCACCAGATCAAAGATCTTGCGGGAGAGGATGCGGCACACCTTGCCGACCTGCTTTGGCCGTTTTTACAGCGGGACGCTTAACTTACTCTTTGAGCTGCGCAGCTTCGAACTTTATACCGATGTCTTGAATACCGCTCAGCACAGTGTCGCGCATGCCTTGCTGGATACGCAAAGTGTAGCGCTCGTCGTCGCGAAAGCGTACCGCGCCTTTTCCGATGGGAATGTGCAGGGTTTTGAGTGTCGACATGCCGTCACCGTTCCAGCGCCCTAAATCGTCTGCAAGGGCAATGTTGACCGTATCGGCATACTCCACCCCTTCCGTACTTTCGATGGTACGGAAGAGGTAAAGATTGTTGTATGGATAGTCCACCAGATGGCGGATGTACATGCTCATAAATACGGGTTTCTCGACGTCCTTCGGCTCCCAGACCACCACTACTGCGGAATCCATGTGCCAAGTTTCATCGCTAAAGCTCGTCCACTCGTCCAACACTACTTCAGGCCCACAGGCGCTGAAAAGCAGAGAGGTAAGTAGTACCGAAACTGTCGAAATCCACCCGAATCTCATTATGCGTCTTTCTTTTTGTTTTGAGGTCTACGGCCGCCACCACGGTTGCGGTTTCTTCCACCGCGGTTGTTGTTGCGACGGTTCTTCGGCTGGTCAAAGCGCGTGATGCTTTCCTCGGCGTTCCCACCTACGAAATCTGCAACTTCAAATTCTGCCTTCACTTTCGGCGCCTCTTCGTAGGCGTATTCACCGAGATCGTCAGGCAACTCGCCTTTGTCATTCGCCTCGATGATTTCCAACACCTGATCCAGTTTCATCGGAATCCAGTTGGCCATATCACCGTCCACTGCATACCACAGCATCTCTTTGAAGATGTCCATTTTCTGGAAGGTTGCCGTGCCTTTCACTAGGCGCAATTTCTTGTTTGGAGAAGGGAATCGCTTCACAGCCTCCATGTAGGAGTCGAGCTCGTAGTTCAGACAACACTTTAGTTTTCCACATTGCCCGGCCAATTTCTGAGGGTTCAAACTCAGCTGCTGGTAGCGTGCGGCCGCCGTGTTCACACTTCTAAAATCGCTCAACCAGGTCGAACAACAGAGCTCACGACCACAAGATCCGATACCTCCTAGTCGCTGTGCTTCCTGACGCGCACCGATCTGGCGCATCTCGATGCGTACCCCGAAGAGTTGCGCGAGCTCACGAATTAATTGTCTAAAATCTACACGCTCTTCAGCCGTGTAAAAGAAGGTCGCTTTGGTCCCATCGCCTTGAAATTCCACATCGGAAATTTTCATACGTAGACTCAAACGGTCCGCCACCTCGCGGCTGCGCATCATCGTTTGTTGCTCCCTATTTCTCGCTTCAGCCCACACTTCAAGGTCTTTTTCAGACGCCTTGCGGTAGACTTTTGCTGGGTTCTCCTCCTTTTCGAATTTGAACTTTTTCTTATTCATCTGGAGCCTTACCAGCTCCCCGACGATGGAGACGTTTCCTATGTCATGTCCGGAGTGTGCCTCGACGGCCACTGCATCACCGACCTGAAGGGTTAGTGCGTTCGCATTGAGATAAAACTCTTTGCGTCCATTTTTAAAACGAACCTCAACCCAATCGAATGGTTTTTCTGTTGAGGGTAATTCCATATTTGAAAGCCAATCAAAGACTGGCAACTTATTGCATCCTCCAGTTCCACATGATCCGTTGCTTTTGCAACCTTTTGGAACTCCACCACCACTGCTACAATTACTGCATCCCATGGTCGTTATTATTTTGCATTACAAACCCGCACCTCGGTGGTACGGATTAAGGTACTAAGGTCGTAAATTGAAGCCATGTTTAGACAGCTCCGCAAATTTTTTATCTACGGACTCTGGGTCGTTCTAGTAACCGCAGCACCTCGCGCTGTTTTTGCCCAAGATTCGAATGCTTCTTCCCTAGCAACCAGCGGGTTCAATTCATGGATCGACCACCTCCCCTACAACACTTTCCCCCTGGTCGAACCCCTCGATCCCTACGTGTTTTGCGCCTCTGAAAACAACCTTTTGGTGATCGACGCGAGCTCGCAAGAATACACGCGATATTCACGGATCAACGGACTCTCCGGGTCCAACATCACGGCATTGCGCGCAGATCCTGCCTCTCAAACGGTGTGGATCGGCTATGCCAGCGGACGGATCGACGTGTGGCAAAACGGTACGTTCCGCCCGATCGTGGCGATCGAAGAAACGCCTTCGTATTCTGGCCTAAAACAGGTCAATGACTTTGCTTTTTACAACGATCGCGCCTATGCCGCTACAGATTTTGGTCTGGTAGAATTCGAAATAGACACGCGACTGGCCCAGCGCACCTTGCTGCTTGGCGACAACTATACTCCCATTGTGATAGAGAGCTTTGATATCAGCGACAACGGGCAGGTTTGTGCCTATTCCCCGAACCGAGATGATGTGCTGTTGATGGGCGATTTGAACGAAAATTTACCGTCGTGGACTGGCGTGGCCTATAACGTTGTACTTGGACTGTTCGGCCCGCAACACATTCGCTGGTTTGCCGTGGACGAGCGCTTTGTTCTGGCTGCGGAAGACCTGACTTCGGGCACCCTGATGTTGGGTGTAGAGCTGGACGAGTCGGGCGTGTGGCAAACTGCAGCATACAATGGCCCCTATTCCGGCACCAATTTCGGTAACCAAAGCATCCGGGACATTTCGGTGGTCGGAAATTGGCTTTTGGTGACGCGCGATTTCAATGTGCTCGCAAAAAAATTGGACCAGAAAGACACCCCGACCGACTCGCTGAACATCTCCAGTGTGCTGTTCCAACCGGGTGTACTTCAACCCCTTTCGGCCACCTTCGTCGCTGGCGAAAACTCGATCTATATCGGCAACTACCAAACGGGCGTGATCCGCGTGAAAAACGGCAACAGCGTTCAGCGCATCCTACCGAGCAGCCCCTACAGCAACAAGGCTTACCAGCTCGTTCCGTTCGGAAAAGGACGAAACAATGATCCAAACGGCCCTTCGAACAACCCGTATGCAGCGCCCTACCGCGGCAATTCCGGGGGCATCATTCAGCTGCCCGGTGCACTAACGGACCTGTGGACCAAAGCATTTTCGAGCGATGGTGCAGGTCTGTACAGCGCGCAAGACTGGACCCATTATTCTAAACCACTGCTCTACGGCTTGACCGATTTTATCAGTGCAGCACACCAATACACCGAAACGGGCGAACGCGTGTACCTCAGCAGCTGGGGCGGCGGTATTATAGAACTGACCGACGGCGATACCACCGCGCTCTTCAATACAGCGAGCACTGGCGGCGTGCTGGAGGGTGTGAGCGGCAATGCGAACGATCTACGTACAGGCGGCATCGCGATCGATGACGAAGGAAATTTGTGGGGCGTGCAGAGTTTGGTGTCCGAGCCCTTGTTTAAGAAGGACGTGGATGGGAATTGGTCCCGGTACAGCCTCTCGCCGGGAGCGGATGCCGTGGCGCTGAAAGACATCGCGATCAGCGAAGGCATGATATTCATTCAAAGCCGAACGAATGGGCTCTATGGTTATTTTGAAAAAGACGGCGCAGCCCTGCGCAGACAGGTCACCTCGGGCGTAGGCTCTGGAGATCTGCCTTCAGACAAGGTGCTGTGTATGACGTTCGATGCAGACGGCGAACTGTGGATCGGTACAGATGAAGGTCTTGTGGTGCTCTACAGTCCGAGAAATGTGTTCGACGGGACTGGAAATAGCGATGCGCGACCTGTTCTTTTCGAGGAAGACGGCGTCGTACAGAAATTGCTCGGGGAAACTCCGATCACGACCATTTTTGTAGACGGTGGAAACCGTAAATGGATCGGCACGCGCGGCGCTGGCGTATTTTTGGTCAGTCCTGACGGCTTGCAAACC
>CATITW010000164.1 GCA_949547975.1 Cryomorphaceae bacterium
TCTTCGCCCACTAGCTATGCGATTTTCCGTGATCATACCGGCTTACAATGCCGCTGCTACGATCGGTGATGCACTGCAAAGTGTGCTCGATCAAACCTACCCGCCGCACGAAGTGATCATCGTCGACGACGGGAGCGAGGACAACACCCTAGAAGTCGCTTCGGCGTACGAGGAATTGCCGCTATTGCTATTGCATCAAGAAAATAGCGGCCTGGGCAATGCTCGCAACGCGGCGATGGAAGTTGCGGCAGGGGACGCTTGGGTCTTTTTAGATGCAGACGACGCTTGGCTTCCGGGGAAATTGGCAGCAGCGAAAAAAGCAGTAGAGCAGCACCCACAAACTTTATGGTGGTACACGCCGATCTATGAATGGAGCGACCAAGGATTGCGTAAACGTTCGTGTCCAGAAATACGAACGGTACAGGACTTCATCGCCTACAACCCCATCGTTCCAAGCACGGTCGTGATGCGCACCTCTCTGGATTTCCGCTGGGAAGAGGATCGCAACTTGCAAGAGGACGTGGGCGCCTATTTAGGGCTGTTTCACCGGCAAATATTCCCGAAACGTATTCCAGAAATAGGTACGATGTACCGCTTAGATCACGGCATGACCCAGCAGCTCGAAGCCCACTACGACAAGGTCTTTGCTGCGGTAGGTAAAGCGCATGCACAAGGTCACATCACCGATGCACTCGCTGCACTCTACCGCGTTCGCAAGGCCTACGAGGCCATACGTACCTACAAAAAACGTGGAGACCAGACGAGTGTGAATCACTGGCGTTTGGAACTTCAAAAAGCCGCAACCACCGCAAGAATTCCACTAGGTCTTCGACTGCGTATAGCGCTCTTTACTTAAGAGGCGGGGCTCAGAAATAGGATATAGCCGGCACCCATGAATAGGAAGGGGTAATCGTGAAGACCTGCAGTCAGGTAGGCCTCTATTTTTCCTTGGTTCGTGGCATGTGCAACGCGTACATCCATGATACGTGGCCAGTCACCGTCTAAAAAATACCCGGTAAAGGTGCGTATCCCCGCGCTGTATTCCATGTTTCGATCGCGGGTAGTCCATTTTATATTCCCCAGAAAACCGTCGTTTTGCGGATAGTCGGTCCAAAAGGTTTGGTACACTTGGAATCCGGCATCCCACTGCAACGTATGCTCCTGGCGATGTATGCCAAAATGAGTGTAGCGGCGATGCACTCCGGTGAGAAAATACGCGTACGCTGGGGCATCGGTGAATCTTGCGTCGAACAAGGGGCCAGCTGCAGTTTTTGTGTGGGCCGTAAGGTGGTAGGTCGAAAATTCTTTGTGGTAGAGCTGTGTACTTATATTGATGATGAAGTCCCCGGCAAGTACTCCTTTTCCGCTTTCACCTCTTGAAGCTCGCAGATCACGAACCTCCGTACTGGTTTGAAAATATTCGACGCTTTGATGGATCAGCTGAAATCTTGTCTTCCCACGTTTCCAATACAATTCATTGTGCCAATTATGAAATGCATCATCGCTACGTAAACTATGCTGGGTGCTGGTGCGGTAATAGTTTCTGTTCTCATCGACAAACTCAGGAATGGGCAAAGCATTCGGTCCCAAATACGCATGTGCAAAGTTCAGATACGAGGTCCACGGCGTTACCCCGTCCCAATTGTGTGTGGTGTTCCACCAGTTGAATTGGCCTTTAGAGCTCAGCGAACTCAGCACCAAAAAGAGCAGCAGAATCTTACGCATCTTACTCAAGATCAGTGTTTAACTTCTGTCTTAGGTACATCA
>CATITW010000165.1 GCA_949547975.1 Cryomorphaceae bacterium
AGACAGTCTATTCAGTGTCGGCGTGAAACACCTTATTGCGTCCAACACTTTTGGGAATTATGACTTCTTGACCTTTAAAGCCGCATTTGAAGCAGGAACGGGCGTCAATCTCGATACGTTCTGGAACGACTGGATCACAAGCCCAGGATACCATGGGGCCAGCGTGTACATAGATCAAAACTCGACGTCTGCTGCGTCAGCGGTAAAACCCGTTGTGATCGTTCCCTTAAGAAGTAATGTGCCGCCTTCTTCATTGGCTACAGGACATTCCACTCCGGTGCATGTGTATAAGCACAGTCCCAACTATGGATTTCAAGGTAAAGTAGACCTTGGTCATCTCGGCGACTATACGCTCAATGCCTCAAACGGTACCGCTCATTCAGCCTCGATAGATCTAGGCAGTGGAACGTATTGGACGAGTGTGAACGACAGTGCTGAATCCCTAGGCACCTCAGTATACGACACCTTTACATGGTCAGAACTTTCAGGAACGAAAACTCTTCCAAATACAGGTGTCAAAGTGACCCCAAAGCCGAATACAGCAGGTATGAATGGTCAGTTTTACGTTTGGCATCACCGGACCGAAGGGATGTATAACGGCGAATACTGGGTCAGTCCACATCATTTTTACTTTATCGGCTACGAAGGCAGCCATGATCCACCCTTAGCACAGGCGACGTCACTTCCATTTGAGGTTACGCTGCGCTACAACACCAACCAGACGCAAGGAGGACTTGACTACAACCTAAAGGGTTTTGAAGGAGACAGTATGACGGTAGTTCGACTACCGGGTAGTGATGTCTTCTACGGCACACCTGTTCCAGGCACTGCGAATCAAACCGTCGGAAATTTCGGAGTCGGGAATTTAACGTTCACCCCCGATCGACTTTTTGCGCATTATCGCATTGGAAACTTAGTTCCGTTGAAACAAGACGAAAAGGAATTGGACCAGATTAAAATCTATCCGAATCCATCGAAAGGAGTGTTGAAGATTGAAGGCATTGAGAATAATGGGGCCGAAGTACAGATTTACGATGCTACCGGAAGGCGTCAACTTTCAAGTATGCTTAACCAAGATGAAGGGATTAAGACACTTGATATCAGTCATCTAAGCCCCGGATCGTACATCTTTTCGTACAAAACTTGGCAAGCCTCTTTCCAAATCGTAAAATAGCCCAACAGTAAGCGCAATGTGTTTGACTGAGGAATCCTATAGACTTCTCGAGATACATACACATTTTCCTTAACTTTTAAGAAAACATACCTTACCCATGGAGCTACAAGAATTCAGAAAATTCGCACACGACGTAAAAAACCATTTGACCGGAGCCACTCTTCAGGTTCAAGTGATGTCCATGCTCCTGAAGGACGAACATAAAGATCGCCTTACGGTCATCGCCGACGAACTCCAAAAAGCGGGTGACATGATGACTGAATTTCAACAAACCATCAAGGAATCGCAGCGCAAAGAACGCGAAGGACAACTCGATAATTTAGATGAAATAGACCGTAAAATGGAGCAAAAGAACTCCTAAGCAGTCTACTTATTTCAAGGTAAGTAATACTGGGCAGTGATCACTACCGAGGACATCGTTCAGAATTTCACTGTCTGCAACGCGATCCATCAAAGCTGTACTGACCATAAAGTAATCTAAGCGCCAGCCTACATTTTTAGCACGAGCGCCTGCACGATAACTCCACCAGCTGTATTTTATCGTATCTGGATAAAGCTTTCTAAAGGTGTCTACAAATCCTGCATCAATCATTCTTGTCATTCCGTCGATCTCTGCTTGGGTATATCCTGGCGTTTTATTGTAATTGGACTTTGGGTTCTTGAGATCTATTGCACCATGAGCTACGTTTAAATCACCACAAATAATCACTGGTTTTTTAGCCTCCAAACCCTGGCAGTAGTTTAAAAATGCGACATCCCAGGACTGCGTTCTGTAGTCCAAGCGCTTTAAACCGCTGCTTGAGTTCGGCACATAGGTCGTTACTACATAAACATCATCGTATTCCGCGGTGATCGCTCGTCCCTCGTTATCGTGCTCTTCAATGCCGATGCCGTAGGCTACTGAAATAGGCTCCTTTTTCGAGAGGATGGCCGTTCCGCTGTACCCTTTCTTTTCCGCACTAAAAGCATAAATGTGGTACCCTTCTAAATCTTTTAGGGCTTCTTTGACTTGCTCTGGCGTTGCTTTGGTTTCTTGCAAGCCGACCACATCGCAATCTAGGCGTGTAAGATCTTCAACCAAAGTTTTACCCGCAGCGGCGCGAACGCCATTCACGTTAAAGGACAGTACTTTCATTACATATTTCTTCTATACTGACCACCCACTTTAAAGAGTGCGTCAGTGATTTGACCTATCGAACAATGCTTCGCTGCTTCCATCATTACCTCGAAGATGTTGCCATTTTGAACGGCAGCTTCTTGAAGTTTTGCTAGCATTTGTTGCGCTATTTCGGCCTTGCTCTCGTGCAAGGTTTCGAGCATCCCTATCTGGTATTCTTTTTCCTCTGAGGTGGCACGAATGACCTCAGCGGGTGTAATGGTCGGCGAACCATTTTTGTTTAGGAAGGTGTTGACACCAATAATTGGGAACTCACCGGTATGCTTGAGCATCTCATAATGTAAACTCTCCTCCTGAATCTTACCGCGCTGGTACATCGTCTCCATCGCACCTAAAACGCCACCGCGCTCCGTGATTCGATCGAATTC
Organism: Cryomorphaceae bacterium; assembly: GCA_949547975.1. Next base: position 2,720 of record CATITW010000165.1, read on the forward strand.
TTTCAATACTGCATCTTCAACAAGGTCCGTAAGCTCCTCAATGATAAAGGAACCTTGGATCGGATTTTCATTTTTCGATAAGCCCAATTCTTTATTGATGATCAACTGAATCGCCATTGCACGACGAACACTTTCCTCAGTAGGCGTCGTAATGGCCTCATCGTAGGCATTCGTATGTAGTGAATTACAATTGTCGTAAATCGCATACAACGCTTGAAGTGTCGTTCGGATATCGTTGAAGTCGATCTCTTGTGCGTGCAAGCTGCGTCCCGAAGTTTGGATGTGGTATTTCAGCATTTGCGATCGTGCATCCGCTCCATACTTGTTCTTCATGGCGTTCGCCCATATACGGCGAGCTACTCGGCCAATCACCGCATATTCAGCATCGATACCGTTGCTAAAGAAGAAGCTCAGGTTCGGTGCAAACTTATTGATGTCCATACCTCTACTGAGGTAGTATTCTACGTAGGTGAAACCATTTGCTAGCGTAAATGCAAGCTGGGTGATCGGGTTGGCCCCCGCTTCCGCAATGTGATACCCTGAAATAGACACACTGTAAAAATTACGTACCTGAGCGTCGATAAAGTACGACTGTACGTCACCCATCAATCGGAGTGCAAACTCGGTGGAGAAAATACACGTATTCTGCGCTTGGTCTTCTTTGAGAATATCGGCCTGAACGGTACCGCGAACCGTGCTCTGGGTACGCGCTTTGATCTCAGCATACACCTCAGCAGGCAACACCTCAGCCCCAGTGATTCCCAAGAGCATCAAACCCAATCCATCGTTTCCTTCTGGCAAATCGCCTTGGTAGCGTGGACGTTGTAATCCATTATCCTCATACTTTGCTTGAAGTGCAGTTTCGACCTTAGCCTCAAGGCCCTGCTCTTTGATGTATACCTCACATTCCTGATCGATGGCCGCATTCATAAAGTAGGCGAGCAGCATCGGTGCAGGTCCGTTAATGGTCATCGAAACGGAAGTAGTCGGAGCCGTTAATCGGAAGCCAGAATACAATTTCTTAGCATCGTCCAAACAACAAATACTCACCCCAGAGTTCCCGATTTTCCCATAAATATCAGGTCGACGGTCGGGGTCATTCCCGTAAAGTGTCACCGAATCAAAGGCTGTAGACAGACGCTTCGCCGGCATGCCCAAAGAAACGTAGTGGAAGCGCTTGTTCGTGCGTTCTGGACCACCTTCACCAGCAAACATGCGCGTAGGGTCCTCTCCTTCGCGTTTAAACGGATAAATCCCAGCGGTATACGGGAATTCGCCAGGTACATTTTCGGTTAAAATCCACTTTAAGATATCGCCCCAACTTCTGTATTTCGGTAAGGAAACCTTTGGTATTTCCGTATTGGACAACGTCTGGGAATGAGTCTGAATATTGATATCGCGTCCACGAACGGAGAAGGTATAGACCGGATCTTTATAACGCTTGACCGTCGCCTCCCACTGCTCGATCTTCTCCCAATGGTGCGGATTCAGATCCATTTTTATACGATCAAATGACGCCCTTAGCTGGGCGACCAATTCCTCGTCGTCCAACGTCTCCATCGAACGGTGAAGTGCATACAGCTTGTCAGCAACCTCCACCTGTTGGGCTATTTTTTCACTGTGGATACGATGATTCTCTGAAATCTCGCTCAAATAACGCGTTCGGTTGGGCGGAATGATGAAGATCTTCTCGCTCATCTCTCCAGTAATCTCATAAGAACTTTGCAAGTTCGCAGCGCTCTTTTCATTGAGCTTATCGATGATCGCTGTATACAAACTGTTCGTACCAGGGTCATTAAACTGGCTTGCGATCGTACCAAAAACGGGCATGGTATCTACATCGCTTTCCCATAAATTATGGTTGCGCTGGTATTGCTTTTTCACATCACGTAGTGCATCCAAGGCGCCACGTTTGTCAAACTTATTCAAGGCAATAAGATCCGCAAAGTCCAGCATATCGATCTTCTCAAGCTGTGTTGCAGCCCCGTATTCCGGAGTCATCACATATAAAGATGCATCACTGTGGTCTAAAATTTCCGTATCACTTTGACCAATTCCCGAAGTCTCCAAAATGATCAAATCGAAACCGGCAATCTTCAAGATGTCTAGTGCCTTCTGCACGTGAGCACTCAATGCAAGATTGCTTTGACGAGTGGCTAAAGAGCGCATAAACACATTGCCGTGCTTGATCGCGTTCATACGAATACGGTCACCTAAAAGGGCCCCGCCAGTCTTGCGCTTGGAAGGATCCACGGATACGACCGCAAGACGTTTTTCAGGAAAATCGATAGTAAATCTGCGAACGAGTTCATCGACCATAGAGCTCTTTCCTGCTCCACCGGTACCTGTGATTCCAAGAATAGGCGTTTGAATGGCATTCGCACGTTCCGCAACTTCTTTCAGCGCGGTCTCGTGTTTGTCACCACAGTTTTCTGCCGCAGAAATCCAGCGTGCAATCTCCGGGTTCTCAGCATTGGGTAGTTGGTCTAAATCGCCTGGCAACTCTTCGCCAACAAGGTAGTCGCTTTGCTGAACGAGATCATTGATCATGCCCTGCAATCCCATTTTACGGCCATCATCAGGATGGTAGATTCGTGTAATTCCGTACGCGTGTAATTCGTCAATCTCCTCTGGTAAAATAGTACCGCCACCTCCACCGAAAATGCGAATGTGTCCGGCCCCTTTTTCTTGCAAGAGGTCGTACATGTATTTAAAATACTCCAAATGCCCGCCTTGGTAACTGGTCATGGCAATGGCATTCGCATCCTCTTGAATGGCCGTATTTACCACCTCTTCTACGGAGCGATCATGGCCGAGATGAATCACCTCGCAACCGGTGCTTTGAATGATGCGACGCATGATGTTGATTGCGGCGTCATGCCCATCAAATAATGAGGCTGCGGTTACGATTCTAACTTTATGTTGTGGAATGTACGGTGCTGGGTTTTCCATGTTTCTGTGATGTATTTGGTCCCTCAAAGATAGGATAGAATCTCTCAATGAATGGTTTTGCTACCTTTGAAGCAAACCGATTTTTATGCAGGCCTTGAAGTCTCCTTTATTTTACCTCCCTATCATTGTCCTTGTCGCTATCAATAGTGCTGCAATGGATATTGGCCTTTGGCTGAGAATGAGCGTTTTGGGCGCCTACGGTGCAGGACTTACCGCATGGTATTGGAAATCCATCGAAGCAAAATTCACTCCCATCCTACTCTTTGCATTAGGACTTCTGCTTTGGCCGTTATTGAACTTTTCAAATGTGCCAGCGCCGAGCGAATGGTGGGGACATATGGCACGTATTAGTGTATTATTTAGTATTCTGTTGGGGAGTAGTGCAGCGTTTAACAAGGACCAAGAGGGAAGCTTTGCCGCTCTCAAGATCGGTGGACAGCTGGCTATATTATTAGCTTCGTTAAGCCTTGTTCCTTCGCTTGTGGAGGCCTACCAAGCGGAGAACATCTACCTGGCGAAAGGCAGCCTGTTCACTCATAAAAACTATGCAGCAGCGACTCTTTTGATGCTGCTGCCCTTAGGACTACTGCCCCATGTCAATGGATCCAAAACGCTTGATATTGCCGGTACTACAGCCATGATTTTGGGTTTGCTGGTTGTCGTATTCTTACGCACTCGCGGGGTATGGATGGCTGCGGTTGTGATGGTCGTGGTTTCGCTGGCCTATTATGGGTTGTTGAAACGTAAGGCGAACTTGAGAAGTAACCTTATCGTATTCGGAGTATTGGCTGTGGGTCTTTTGGCGGCAATTGGTTTAGGAGGACAGGAAAAAATATTCAACAGCAGCACCATACAAACGCGTTTACACTATTGGAATGCGTCCTGGGAAATGTTTGTGGACCACCCCATCACCGGAGTTGGCGCTGGACAATGGAAAATTTTCTACCCTTCTACCGGTCTTGCGGGAACGAATGAAGCCGTGATGAATGGGAGTACCGCTATTTTGCGTCCCCACAACGATGTCCTGTGGATGCTCAGCGAAACGGGGATTGGAGCGCTATTTTTCATTGCATTACTCGCGGGCGGTTTCTTCATCAGCATTCGTAACGGAGGCCAACTCCCTCTTGCCCTTATCCTAGTCGCCTTTACGGTGTATGGATTCGCCGAATTCCCATTGGAACGTGCCACCATGCTACTTCCACTAGGACTTGCACTAGGCTATGCACATTCAAGGAGTACGGCGCTGCTCCAACTGCCAAGCGTCGCTATTGGAGGCTTAGCTGTAATCCTGGGCGTATTTGGCGCCTATGTCAGTAACGCACGAAATGTGGGTGAAGTGAAGGCCCAAGATGTGCTCACCGCGTACGGTAGACAACAGGCTCCCGCAATGGTCAAAGCAGCTAGAAGGGCGGAGAGCTCGTGGTTTGAAATGGACATTTACAACAACCCCATAGCGTATTTTGAAGGGCTGGGGCAGTTGCAACAAGGCGGACAACGTCCCAGTAAAAAACAGCTCAATGCTGCGCTAAATACGCTGGAACGTGCACGCGAGATTCACCCTTACCATATGCTGACGATGAATCAAATGGCACAGGTGCATCGTATGAAGGGGCAGGTGAAATTGGCCAGGGATTTGTACCAAGAAGTCGTCACGATGAGTCCTCACAATACCACTGCGCTGCTTGGATTGATGGAAAGCGAACGAACGCTGGGCAATGTTTATGGAGCGATGGATGCACTGGTTGACATCAGTCCTAAATACAATTTCCAGAATTTACCGGGCTACCGCCCAGAAGCGTTGAAAACCCTCCAAGCCTTCGCAAGAATAGAACAACCGCGCAATGCAACTCGTAAGTTGCACGAACAATTGAATGCAGCCTCTCCGAGTAAAATGTGGCAGATTTGGACCGAATTCCGTCAAATTCACCACAAAAAGTAAAGTTTTTGTGAATTTTCAGACGTTTTTGTCGAACCCTAGGAAATTAAGCTACCTTTATACTATGCAAAAGCAGTACAACCATAACGCAATGATCAATAACCGCATGAATATGTGGAAGGGTTGCTATTATACTACTGTGAAGGCTTAAACGAAAGATAGACAACCAAAAAATATACAAAGCGCCTTCACACTATGTGAGGGCGCTTTTTTTATACCTCAACATGAAAAATTTCTTTACCACCGTACGCAAAGCAGGCCCGTTACGCACTAGATATGAAGTAGGTATTGACAGGGACATGGTCGATGCTCAGGGTGAACTTACACTCTGGAAGCTCATGGATACGATGAACGAGATCAAGTCGAATCGTATACAAGCGCTTAAGCTGAACGAGCGCTACAGTGAGGCGATCAAGAACATCGACCTTAAGTTGTACGAAAATGCCTCGCTCGGTGATGCACTATTGATCGAAAGCAGTTTTGCCGCAAAGGGTAAAAAGGAAATTGATCTCAAAGTTTATGTAAGCAAACGTGAAAAGGGGAAGCCCGCTCGACGTGTTTGTAAAGCCGTATACACCTTAGCCGTAAAAGCCAATTAACCAAAGCCACCCGCAACGACGTGTTGATTTTGAGTGTTTGTTGTTGTTAGCGATACCCGTTGCAGGTGAAACCTGGAGTTCTGTACCCCTGAACTTCAAAAAAGCCCAGTCCCTCTAACGAAGAACTGGGCTTTTTAATAGATATAAATCCCGCTGTTAGCCTTGCTTCAAGGCGACTAGACGTTCTTGTATGATTTCAATCTTACTCTGTGCGTCTGCTGCTTTTTTACGTTCGGAAGCCACCACCGCATCGGGTGCATTACTCACAAAACGCTCATTGCTGAGTTTCTTTTGAACCGATTTCAAGAAGCCTTCATTGTACGAAAGTTCCTCTTCAAGCTTCGCAATCTCCTCTTCCACATTTACGAATGCATCTGCAGGAATGGTGAAGTTGATACCGCCAGCAACAAAGCTAAATGCGGATTTATCGATGGCATCCACCTCTACAATCGCTTCCACATTGGCCAATTTCTTGATCAATGCATCAAAACCAGCATTGTGCGTCGTCCCTTTCTCAATTTCTACGCTCAAGACCTCTTTCGGGGCAATGCCGTTCTCGTTGCGAACCGTGCGTATGCCTCCGACTACTGCGGCGAACTGAGTGAATTGGTCCAAAATAGTCTGGTCTTCAATCTGCTTCGTCGGCCAAGCAGCAAAGTTTATGGTCTCCCCTTCTTTGCGCTCCGCCAAGTTTTGCCACAACTCTTCAGTGATAAATGGCATGAACGGATGCATGATCTCTAACAGCGTATTGAAAATCTCTTTGGTCGCACCGAGCGCTTCTGACGAAATCTGCTCGCCCTTCAGCGGCTTCACCATCTCCAAGTACCAGGAACAGAAATCATCCCAAACCAGCTTGTAGGTGGTCATCAGCGCCTCAGACAGACGGTATTTCTCGAAACTCACATTGAGTTCAAGCAACGCTTCACCGATACGATTGGTCATCCAATCCACGCTGAGCTTTTCTGAAGCACTCATCGCCTCTTGTTTCGGTTCCCACATACCTACCAGACGGAAGGCGTTCCAAACCTTATTCGCGAAGAAGGAGCCTTGAGAACACAAATCCTCATCAAACAGAAGATCATTCCCCGCAGGTGCAGTCATTAGCATTCCCACGCGAACCCCATCGGCACCGTACTTTTCGATCAAATCTAACGGATCCGGACTATTGCCGAGTGACTTGGACATCTTACGACGCTTCTTGTCACGGACCATACCGGTAAAGTATACATCCTTAAATGGACGCTTTCCTTTAAACTCATACCCTGCCATAATCATACGTGCCACCCAGAAGAAGATGATGTCCTGTCCCGTAACTAACGTATTGGTCGGATAGAAATAGTCCTCTTCTTCCTTGTTGCCAGCGAACACACTGTACGGCCACAACCATGAGCTGAACCACGTATCCATCACATCTTCGTCCTGACGCACATCTTCTGTACCCAAGGCTGCAATGGCTTCTTCACGTGTTTTACAAACCGTTACATTGCCCGCGTTATCGTACCAAGCAGGAATGCGATGTCCCCACCAGAGCTGACGCGATACACACCAATCTTTGATGTTTTCCATCCAATACAGGTAAGTTTTTTCCGCGTGTGGCGGATGCAAGGTGATGTCTTTCTCCTTCACTCCATCTATTGCTGGCTGTGCCAATTCTGACATCTTCAAAAACCATTGCATCGAAAGCTTCGGCTCGATCACTGCATCTGTACGTTCACTACGACCTACTTTGTTGCGCAAATCCTTGGTCTCTACCAGTAAGCCTGCTTCTTCTAATGCTTTGGCTACTTTTTTACGTGCATCGAACCTATCCAAACCTTGGAATTCACCTCCGTACTCGTTCAGCACAGCGTGGTCGTCAAAAATATCGATCACCTCAAGCTCGTATTTTTCACCGAGCATATTGTCGTTCTGATCGTGCGCTGGAGTGACTTTTAATGCACCCGTACCGAACTCTATATCTACGTAATCGTCTGCAATAATGGGAACAGCGCGTCCTACCAACGGCACGATCACTTTCTTTCCGTGCAAATGTTTGTAACGATCATCTTCTGGATTCACACAAACTGCTGTATCCCCAAAAATGGTTTCAGGACGTGTGGTCGCCACCTGTAAGGACTCTTCACTTCCCTCCACTTGGTAGATCATGTAATAGAGTCGGCTGTTTTCTTCTTTGTGAATTACTTCCTCGTCGGACACAGCTGTTTGGGCCACTGGGTCCCAATTCACCATGCGTAAACCGCGGTAAATCATGCCCTTTTCGTGCAAGTCGATGAACACATCGATCACCTGCTCAGAGCGTTTGTCATCCAAGGTAAATGCCGTGCGGTCCCAGTC
>CATITW010000166.1 GCA_949547975.1 Cryomorphaceae bacterium
CTGTCTGCTTTGATCCACCGTGACAATGCGTATGACATCGGTAAAAAGATGTGTTTGAAGTTGAAAGAATTGATCCCAAGACAGCAGTTTATGATTGCTATCCAGGCGGGAATTGGTAACAAAATCATTGCACGTGAGACCTTGAGCGCCCTACGTAAAGATGTAACCGCTAAATGTTATGGTGGTGATATCTCTCGTAAGCGTAAGCTTCTCGAAAAGCAAAAAGCAGGTAAGAAGCGCATGCGCCAGCTTGGTAATGTGGAGATTCCGCAGAGCGCCTTCTTGGCCGTACTAAAGCTGAACGACTAATACGCTACTTTCAGAGCGCAACAGTTTGCCGAGGTGTTTCTTTTTCAGGAGCGCCTCGGCTTTTTTATATGTAACTTTCTGCTCATGATAACACCTACTATACAGCAATACCCGGGAGGAATCCTCTGTGGTGCATCTGCGCCGATGAGTTTACAAGCTTTTCATCCTCCGCGTGTTTGGAGCCTATTTATGCCAAAGCTCCACACCATAAACAACCGCCTAAACGAGGATTTGATCAGCTTAAGAGCGTTCACTGGCATACCTGTATTCGGTCCAACGGCAAACCCCGAATTTACCTATTGGGCAGGTGTAGAGGTTGAATCCCCGGTAACCGATTTTGAAACGTTGCATATTCCCTCGGGGACCTATGCTGTCTTCGAATACCAAGGAAGCAGCTCCGATTCTGCTGTGTGGAGGTTCATCTATGGAGAATGGATTCCGAACAGTTCCTGGGAACTCGACAATCGCCCGCATTTTGAACGACTAGGCAAAGGGTACAGCAACGATAGTGACGACTCTCAAGAGCAGATCTGGATACCCATTCGCCCAAGCGTCTAATCCTAGCATTACCCTATAACAAACAAACCCCGACCTCTAAGCTTACGCGAAGAGAGCGGGGTTTTGATTTGAAGCTGATCACCTATCGATGTAGGCGCTCAGTGTTATTTATTGCTGCTTAAAGAAGCGAACAAGTAATCACGGTTCATGCGAGCAATGTTCTCTAGAGAGATTCCTTTCGGACACTCTACTTCACAGGCTCCAGTGTTTGTACAGTTACCGAATCCTTCGAGATCCATCTGGTTCACCATATTTAACACGCGGTCTTTTGCTTCAGGCTGACCTTGTGGCAATAGCGAGAACTGGCTCACTTTCGCACTAACGAAAAGCATAGCCGATGAGTTCTTACACGTTGCAACACATGCACCACAACCGATACAGGTCGCCGCATCAAACGCCTTATCAGCATCTGACTTTGGTACAGGAATCGCGTTTGCATCGATCGTATTCCCCGAGGTGTTTACTGAGATGTAACCACCAGCACGCTGAATGCGGTCAAACGATGTACGATCTACCATCAAATCTTTGATTACCGGGAACGCCTTAGCGCGGAACGGCTCGATGTAAATGGTATCACCAGATTTGAACTCGCGCATGTGCAACTGACACGTGGTCACCTTACGACCTGGGCCGTGCGCTTCTCCATTAATGAAGAGCGAACACATTCCACAAATACCCTCACGACAATC
>CATITW010000167.1 GCA_949547975.1 Cryomorphaceae bacterium
CGCTGCGCGGAATGCTCGCTAGCAGCGCGCTCGATGCGAGTGACTTGGCGCCCGGTGTGTAGCTCCCGGCTGTAGACCTTGGAAAATGCCTCGCCCAGGGAGCCCATGCCGCCTGTGAGGTTGGCAATTTTGCGAGGAACGGGCGGCTGCTTGAACATGGTTTTCAGCAAGGAACCGAAACGCTGCTCGCCGCTTTTGAGCTTCTCCATCACGGCCCAAGCACTGAGCGTGGTGATGTCGCCGGCGTAGATGCCACCGAGTACTGGATCGACCAATTTTTTCGTGGCCTCCTCACCAATCCTTCGGCTCAGAAATTCGGACACGGATTCATCGTCAGCGGTTCCGCGCGGCTTGAAGGGTTCAGAAAATAATTGGCGTTTACCACGACCGGAAATCCAGTCCGCAAACAACAGATCTTTCAGTCCACCGACCGCACGAATGCCCGGCGCTTGCCACAAAAACCGACGTTTGCTCGCCGCAGTGGCCTCCACCAGATCATCTTGCAATCCGAGATGTGCTAAAAACTCTAGATACTGCGGGCTCGTTGCACAGCTGTTCGCGCCATAATCCAGGAGATGCCCATCGACCATCTGCGACTGCAACACGCCGCCGGCGCGCTCGTCCGCTTCAAAAATCGCAAAGCGCAAGCCTTCAGATTTCGCCTTCCACGCGGCGCCCATCCCAGCAATTCCCGCGCCGAGAATGACCACATCGTATTCGATCTGCGTATCGGACATTAGACCTTAGCGCTCGAAATCCACTCGCCGAGCAATGCTGCCCAGTCGTCGCGGTCGTTCAAACAAGGGATGGGAACGAACGATTCCCCACCGCTTTTGAGGTAGTCCTCACGGCCCTCTTCATTGATCTCCTCGAGCGTTTCCAAACAGTCGCTGACGAATGCGGGACACACCACAGCAAGGGATTTTACGCCTTCTTCGGGCAGTTCTTCGAAGCGTTGCGCGGTGTAGGGTTCGATCCACGGGTCACGTCCTAACCGGCTTTGGTAGGAGGTACTGAAAGATCCTGGCGCAAGGCCGAGGCGCTCCGCAACGAGTTGTGTAGTCACCGCAGTCTGGTGCTTGTAACAGGTGTCATGCGCGGGCGAAGGCACGGAACAACAATCTGCAACTTGGCCACAATGGCAGCCTGTGGTGTCGCTTTTTTTCAAGTGCCGCACCGGAATTCCGTGGTAACTAAACAGCAAATGGTGGTCCTTTGGTAATTGCTCCGAGATGCTCGTACTCAGCACATTTATATACGCCGGATCGTCATACCACGCCGATTTAAAAACCAATTTCAACTCCGGAAAAAACTCCGCGGCCAATTCCTTCACCCGGTCCACCACCGTCTCATACGAACTCATCGCAAAGTGCGGATACAGCGGCACCACATAGACCTCACTGAGGTCCTTTTGCTCCTTTTTCATCTGCTGCAGCGTGGCCAAAATACTCGGCTCCGCATAACGCATGGCCAGGTAAGTCGGCACATCCGTGTACTTTTTCACTTTAGCCAGCAAGCGCTCAGAAAGCACAATAAGCGGCGAACCTTCGTCCCACCAAATGCTCTTATATGCCGCAGCACTTTTGCGCGGACGTACATTCAAAATGATGCCCTTGACCAGCAGCAAGCGTGCCCATTTCGGAAAATCGATCACGTGATCGTCCATCAAAAATTCGCCTAAATAGGTCTTCACATCGCGCACCTTAGTGCTCTTCGGAGATCCCAGATTGATGATTAGTGCTGCTGTACTCATGACTGCTGAACGTATTTTTTAGGCGTGATGCCAAACTTCTTTTTAAAGGCGGTAATAAAGTGCGATGGGCTCCCGTACCCGAGCGCGTAGGCGACTTCGCTGACCTGCATGTTGCGTTTGTCGAGCATCATTTTCGCCGAATTCATCTTATAATCGAGCAAATAGCCACCGACGGTCGCACCGTACATTTCACGGAATCCACTCTTGAGCTTGTATTCGCTAATGCCCACTTCCAGCGCCAATTCCGCTATCGAAGGCGGCGACGCCATGCGTTCCACAAGCAGGCCTTTTGCCTTTTTGATCTGCGAACGGATCTCCCCGTCCCGCAAAAAAGGACACGCTTCGACATCCTCACTGCGTACCGAGAAATGGAGCGCGATCACCTCGAGCACTTTCCCGCGCGAGAAAATGCGTAACGGCTGCGCGGTCAGATCGGTCGTAAACAAACTCTCAAGGGCCCACTTCACATCTGCGCCCAACTCTTTTTCGTCGTAGAGCGGCTGGTTCAATTGGTCCCCGGATAAAAACGGCAGCTGCACCTCGTCCTCATTCAAAAACAATCCGTGCAACTTATCGATCGTCGTATACAACGCCACCCAGCGACCGCCAGGCTCCGTCCCGAGCGTAAACTCCAAATCCTTCATCGGGTTGTACATAAAATAGTACTGACCTGCGGCCAATTCCTTCGAGTACATCGGACCAAAACCAAACTGCATCGGCGCCTCCAGTGCAAAATAAAATTGCACCACACCCGCGGGAACCGTCACCGAAATATTCGGTCGCTCCTCGCTACACGGCTCACTCATAAAAAGCGCAATTCCGTGATTCGCGAACCGCTGCTCAAAACATCGTTCAGCGGTATTTTTTGATATTTTAACGTTATTTATCGACATTTTTTTAGCTCTGGTGGCAAATATATAACAGACAAACCCCGCTGTGGTCCTACAAAACTCCCAGCGAGACTATTTTAACGTTTAGCGATATTTTTAGTTTTTACCCGGGTCTACTTTTGTACAAATAATTTCCCCTTCGTGCACAATCCGGTCGGCTACAACTACTATTGCTTTGGCGTTTCTCACAAAAATGCCGCTGCTGCCGTACGCCAACATTTCGCCCTAACTACCGACCAAGAGCACGAGTTCTACCAGCGTATTTTTCCGCAGCACCAGTGTGCCGGATTCATCATCAACACCTGCAACCGCACCACGTTTTTCCTCCACGGCAAGCACAACGAAGCAGTCGAAGCGGCCTACCTGCAACTCATCCAAAACCAGCACTTGGAAGATTCCAGCGTCACCGCCATAAACGACCTCACGGAAGTGGGCTACCGCTACATCGGCAACAAGGCCATCACCCA
>CATITW010000168.1 GCA_949547975.1 Cryomorphaceae bacterium
ATGGCACCTTGCGCATCGGCATTCGCCTGAGCTTGGAGTCCTTTTATCGTCTCCTTGTTTTTCAGAAAGAGTTGATCCAATGACACTTCCGCCCTGGCATATACTGTGGAAGTAAAACCGAATGCGTTGTTAAAAACCACCGGATCGAAAACGGGAGATCCATCGCCATTGATAGTCCATTGCGGCATGAAGTTCACCAGAGGTGTATAGTTCGCACCTACGCTTAGATCACGCATCCATTGTTTTTTCTGCACTTTGATTTCGTGCTCAAAAACTTCCGATTCGTATTGCCAACGCTTGGTCTCTGGATCGTTTGCGATAGCACTGTCGATCAGCATGTACAAAGGTGGAATGTACTTGGTAAGGTCAGGTCGTAACGTGTCACTAACCGGAGTTTTGGTTAACTCTAGTTGACCAAAAGCCGAAAATGACAACGCCATTGCGAGGCATACGGTAGTTAATTTTTTAGACATTTTCTCGTTGCATTAGGGCTGGAATAGTTTTGAGGATAATTCTCAAATCCATTCTAAAGCCTACGTTAAGTGCATATTCTATATCTAATTCTTTGCGTTCGGTTTCAGACATTTCTGCCTTTCCCCGCTTTTCTACTTGCCAAAGTCCAGTGATTCCTGCTGGAGCTAAAAATCGTGCAGCCCACTGATCGGTGGTCAATTCCACTGCCTCGTACAACGGAAGTGGACGATTTCCAACCACGCTCATATCGCCTTTGAGTACATTCAAGAATTGTGGTAATTCATCCAACGAAGTAGAACGAATGAATCTCCCTATTCGAGTAATTCGGGGATCGTTCTTAATCTTTATAAAAGTTGGGGACGAATTCTCTGCTTTTATTTGCATCCATTCGGCTTCTGTCAGCTCCTCACCATTGTCCCCGATCAGCACCTCAGAACTAGACGGACGGCTAGCGTCATCCTGCTCATTAATTTCTCCAGCTACTTCTTCCGTCTCATACTGGTTGAGATCCTTCATTTCCTGAAGCTTTCGATCGGCGTTGACGAACATGGACCTAAACTTTAAGAAGTCAAACACTTGATACCCAGTCCCCACACGCTTTGAACGGTACAAAACAGGCCCTGGACTTTCGATATAAATCGCCGCTGCGATTAACAGAAGAATCGGACTTATAACAAGAAGAATTGAGCCTGAAAAAAGCACATCAAAAGAGCGCTTCCACAACGGGATTTTATAAACGATATCGGCTTTAGCACCACTTCGGTCGAGATCACCCGTTAATTCTTCGGTTTGATATTTAGATACTCGCATTAACTCATCTACAGAGTCGATGATTTCTGCAATACCCAATTTCAATAGGAGCACTTTCTCTTCTTTTGAAATATTTGAGCCGTAAACAAAAATCGGCGTGTTGTAACCTTTTTCTCGCAAGGTGTTTACCAAGGTCTGTAGATTTGTGGCCATGGGCACGTGATCCACAACAATCAGATCTGGTTGAAACCTAGAGTTGAGCAATCCCATAACGCTTTTAGCCGTTTTAGCTACCATGTTTTGACGAATGACTAAATCCGTATAAAAACTCTCGTTCGTTCCTATGTAATACACAGCACTCATCAGTTCAACGGGCTTGTGATGGTCATCAAATTATTGATTCTATACTTTAACTCTTTCGGGTTAAAAGGCTTGATCAAATAATCATTAGCACCCAATTCAAAACATCTCAAACGATCGTCAACGCTATCTCGTGAAGACAAAACAATGATGGGCAATCGGTTGAAAAAGCCACTTCTACGGATGTATTCGACAAAGTCAAAACCATCCATCTCTGGCATTTGTAAATCCACTATAAGTAAATCTGGTAGGTTCCCTTTGTACAACCATTCCAAGGCAAACTTGCCATTTTCCTCTGTGATGACTTCGTAGTCAGACTCTAACGTTCTTTTCAAGAATGAACGCATCATCGGCTCATCCTCTACGATTAAAACAGATCTCTTTGTCGGGTTACTCATGATTTACTCCTTTTAATCTCATTATTTTTTATCATTCGGTACAACGTACTTTTTCCTATCTGAAGTACGGCACTCACTTTCTCTAGATCATCATCGTACGCATCCATGTGCTCTTCAATGATGGTTTTTGTATATTCTTTCAATGTCTTTTCGCCCAACTCAAGAACAGGACCGTGACTCTTTGTAGATTCATTAGAAGTAAGGCGGATACAGTTCGCATCGATCAGGCGATCTTCTGAAAGAATAATAGCCAGTTGGATCACGGCCTTTAGTTCACGGATGTTTCCCGGCCAATCATAACTAAGGAGTTTGCTCATCGCTTCTTCTGAAAGGACTTTAACTCCTTCCCCTTCATTCGCACTAAACTCTGCGAGGAATTTATTGGTAAGATCTACTATGTCCGACTTGTGATTGCGTAGCGGGTATAATTTGATCGGGAACCCCATTAAGCGATAAAACAAATCTTCTCTAAATGATCCTTCCTGCACCAATTCTTGGAAATCACGGTGCGTAGCAGTTATAATCCTCGCATTAAAAGGAATATCTTTCGTACCACCTACCCGTCTAAATACACGTTCTTGAACAGCACGAAGAAGTTTGGCTTGAATTTCAAGCGGCGTTTCCCCGATCTCATCCATGAAAAGGATGCCGTCAGCGGCTTCTTCAAACACCCCTTTTTTAGTCTTGACTGCTCCCGTAAATGCTCCAACTTCATGTCCAAACAATGCACTTTCCGCCAGCTCGAGTGGTATTGCACTCATATTGATTGCGACGAACGGCTTGTCTTGCCACTTTTCGCCGGAATGAATGGTG
>CATITW010000169.1 GCA_949547975.1 Cryomorphaceae bacterium
ATGGATTCCCTATTATTTGAAAACCATCAAGAACGATAGTGTGAAAGCGTACTGGTATTCTTCCCATCCGCAACCGGGGTACAGTGACGTAGGAGGCGGATTATGGATTCGGGAAACCGTTCGTGATACAATGTTCTCTATGCTTGCTGAATCAGATTTGAAAAGTAAGGAATACCGCTATTCGGATCTGGGCTATTACCTGTTTCAAGAAATGCTGGAGGAACGGTTTAATGAGCCTTTGGACCAGTGGGCTAGAAATACCTTCTACGGTCCTTTGGGGGCGAAGCGTTTGACCTACACGCCGCTAAAGCACGGGTTTTCACTGGACGAGATTGTGCCCACGGAGGAAGATGGGTACTGGCGAAATACGACCGTTCACGGTACGGTGCACGATATGGGTGCGGCAATGATCGGTGGTGTGGCGGGACATGCAGGGCTCTTTGCAAATGCGAATGATCTCGCGAAGATGATGCAACTCTACCTCAATGGCGGTTCGTACGGCGGGGTGCGCTATTTGCAAGAGTCGACCTTGGAGAAGTTTACAAGTTGCGCTTTTTGTGAGCTGCAAAACCGTCGTGGTCTAGGATTCGACCGTCCACAGCTCGAAGATCGTCCGGGACCAAGTTGTACTTGTGCCTCAGCCCGCAGTTTCGGCCACACCGGCTTTACCGGAACCATGGTCTGGATGGATCCTAAAGAAGAGCTCCTCTATATTTTTCTGAGTAACAGAACCTTCCCAGACATGGAGAATTGGAAACTCAGCAGAATGGATGTGCGCACGAATATTCAGGAATTTATTTACGAAGCGCTCCGATGAAAGGCTGTATTTTAGGGGCATGAAAATAGGTGTAGTTTGTTACCCCACGTTCGGGGGATCCGGTGTTGTCGCCACAGAATTGGGAATCCAAATGGCCAAAGCTGGTCATGAGATCCACTTTATCACGTACAGCCAGCCGGTTCGTCTAAATATCCTCGAGGAAAATATTTTTTACCACGAAGTGAATGTGCACGACTATCCGTTGTTTGAATACCAGCCGTATGAATTGGCTTTGAGTTCAAAAATGGTAGATACTGTGCTGAATGAGGGCATCGACCTACTGCACGTACACTACGCCATCCCGCACGCCTACGCCGCGTATATGGCCAAGAAAATCTTGCTTGAAAAGGGCAAATACCTCCCTGTGGTTACCACCCTTCACGGAACAGACATCACCCTTGTGGGCAAGAACCCCAGCTACAAACCAGCGGTAACGTTTTCCATCAATAAAAGCGATGTGGTGACCTGTGTGAGTGAAAGCCTCAAAAAGGATACCCTCAGCTCATTTGTGATCAAGCAAGAGATCGAAGTGATCCCCAACTTTATCGATGCATCCCTCTACGAAATGGACGGCCCTTGCATGCGTGCTCAGCTCGCACCGAACGGGGAGAAGATCATCACCCACATTTCGAACATGCGCAAGGTGAAGCGGATTCCTGACGTGATCGAAGTATTTCACCGCATAAATAAAGAAGAACCTTCCATCTTACTCATGCTCGGTGAAGGGCCAGAGCGCCAAAAAGCGGAACAGCAAGCGCGCGATCTAGGCATCATCGATCAGATTAGATTTTTGGGAAAAACCAGCGAAGTCTATAAACTACTTTGCATGTCCGACTTGTTCTTGCTTCCTTCAGAAACAGAAAGTTTCGGTTTAGTGGCCCTAGAGGCGATGGCTGCAAAGGTTCCCGTGATTAGCTCGAATGCGGGTGGTTTGTCGGAGGTGAATATTCACGGCAAAACCGGCTATTTATCCGATGTTGGAGACGTTGCTTCGATGGCCAAGCAAGGCCTTTCGTTGTTGCAGAATGAATCCTTACACGAGGATTTCAGTACGAACGCTTACCACCGTGCCTTAGAATTCTCAATCAAAGAAATCGTACCGAAATATGAAGCCGCTTACGAGCGTGCCATGCTTGAAGTTCGCTAGGTAGTCTTATTTGAAACACGATTTTGGGCCGTTTCGGTGCCCCTTAAGTTTTTCCTAAAATGAGTATTTAGGATTACGCATTTGTGAAGTTCGAAAGACGATTATCCGCCAATTCTTTTGGTTTTGAACCCTTCCTTGTGCAAATATTCGGTGGCTTTCTCGCGAACCTTGCCTTGAAGAATGATCTCACCGTCCTTGACCGAGCCTCCCACGCCACAATGCTGCTTCAGTTTTTTACCCAAATCTGACAGCTCGTCGTCTGGACCTTCGAACCCACGAATGATGACGACTTGCTTGCCTCCGCGCCCTTTTTTCTCGAAATACAACTCCAAAACTTGGTCTGACGGATCCACCGATTCTTGCGGCTCGTCCTGTTCCAATTCAAAATCCGGATTCGTACTAAAGACAAAGCCTCCCAAGTCCTCTAAATTGATTTTCTTTGGTTTATTCTTTTTAGCCATCGTATGAGTGTATTTATTTCGAGCCCTTCGAATCCAAAAGTAAAGGACATCGTCCAATTAACCACCAAAGCACGAGCACGTAAATCGCGCGGTTGCTGTGTAGTGGAAGGCTATCGCGAGATTGATCGTGCACTTTTGAACGGATGGAAAGCACTGGAATTGTGGACCTTAGACGGCACTGAGCCTGTAGTGTCTCCAGAGCATTTCGCCGATCACTACGTAGCTCATGCTAAAGTATTTGATAAAATAGCTTACCGCAGCTCTACCGAACATGCCGTTGCCGTATTTCACACGCCAGATGTTTCTTTGAGCCGCGCGGCAGAAGTACTGCGCAATGCACGTGGTGTTTTGGTATTGGAAGGCATCGAAAAACCGGGAAATTTAGGTGCCGTCTTGCGTACTGCCCTGGCAGCTGGAGTAGATGCGGTCATTCTCGCAGACCCCGCGCTTGATCCCTTTGGACCCAACGTTATTCGCAACGCGACCGGTGCTTTATTCGAAGCTCCACTCTTTGTCGGCGGGGCACAAGAGGTGCGAACGTTACTTTTAGAGCAAGGCTTTACTACGTTCATTACACACATGCATGAGCATGCTTCGTCTTTATTTGAGGTGCAATGGCCAGAAAAAAGCGCTATCGTTCTCGGCGAA
The DNA here is from genome assembly GCA_949547975.1 of Cryomorphaceae bacterium. The sequence goes on from CATITW010000169.1 coordinate 3,074, forward strand.
GAGAGTAGAGGGTTGCATAACGATTGGCTCGACTGCGGTTACGAAAATGTCGTTATACCTATGGCCAGTGAGACCATCGATTCTTTGAACGTGAGTGTGGCTGCGGCTGTACTGATGTACCAGTGGAAATCTTCATTAGGATAGGGTGGAAAAAAGTACGGCCC
>CATITW010000170.1 GCA_949547975.1 Cryomorphaceae bacterium
TCAAATCCGCTCAACGCTTGTTGGAACTCATCCGAAGCAGAAATCGTGATGCTGATACGATCCGTCACCTCCAAACCGCTTGATTTTCTCAAATTCTGAAGTCTGTTCACTAATTCTCTTGCTAAACCTTCACTACGCAATTCGTCATTGAGTTCAGCATCTAAGGCCACGGTCAAGCCATCACCTGTTGCGACAAGCATGCCTGGGATGTCTTCAGTAACCACTTCACAGTCTACAATCTCGATCGTAACAGTGGTGCCTGCATCTTCAAAAGATACCGTGCCTGTAGCTTCAAAGGCATCGATGGCCGCAGAGTCCATGTTGGTAACGAAAGCCTTGACGGCTTTCATATGACGGCCGACTTTTGGTCCGAGTGCCTTAAAGTTTGGACGTACCTTCTTCACAAAAACGCCTGCATCGGGAGCGATCACCTCAAGGGCTTTCACATTCACTTCTGCAAGGAGAATGTCTTGGATGCTTTCCAAAACGGCTGCGTCCTCCGCGCTGAGTGCGGGAACTAAAATCCGAGCGAGCGGCTGACGCACTTTAAGGTTCTCCTTCTTACGAATAGATAAAACGAGCGAAGTCAACGTTCGAGCCGTGTTGATCTTGTGCTCTAGGGCAGGCTTGATCATTGCGCTGTCGACCGTTGGGAAATCCGTCAAATGCACACTTTCCTCTCCTTGGAGCAACACGCCGTTGTAGAGATCGGTGTAGAGTTTGTCTGCGTAGAAGGGAGCTAGAGGCGCCATCAGACGGCTCAAGGTTTCGAGGCAGGTCCACAAGGTCTGGTAGGCAGAGATTTTATCTGCTGCATATTCGCCTTTCCAGAAACGTCGTCGTCCTAAGCGTACATACCAGTTGGAAAGCTTTTCCGTCGTAAATTCTTGGATAGGGCGGAAGGCACGCGTAGGTTCAAAGGCCTCCATACCGTCCTCTACCTGAGCGATCAGCGTGTTCAATTCTGACAAGATCCACTGATCCATTTCTGGACGCTGGTCTACTGGAATTGGCGCTTCTTCAAACTTAAATCCATCCACATTCGCGTAGAGCGCGAAAAAGGCATAGGTATTGTGCAACGTCCCGAAGAACTTGCGTTTCACTTCGTCCAATCCGTCCATGTCAAAGCGGAGGTTGTCCCAAGGAGACGCATTGGTCAGCATGTACCAGCGCAAAACATCCGCACCGTAAGCATCCATGGTCGTAAACGGATCCACTGCGTTGCCCAATCGCTTGGACATCTTCTGCCCATTTTTATCCAAGACCAGGCCGTTCGAAATCACATTCTTATAGGCCACTTTGCCGAACACCATCGAAGAAATCGCGTGCAGGGTAAAGAACCAGCCGCGCGTTTGATCTACACCTTCCGCGATGAAATCTGCAGGATATGCGCCAGCTTGGTCTACTTTTTCCTTATTCTCGAACGGATAGTGCCACTGGGCATAAGGCATCGAACCACTGTCGAACCAGACATCGATCAAATCGCTCTCACGGTGCATCGGCTTTCCGCTTGGACTGACGAGAACGACCTTGTCCATCAAGTGACGGTGGAGGTCCACACCTTCGTAGTTTTCAGTGCTCATATCGCCCGGCGTGAAATCTGCTAGCGGGTTTTCGCTCATATGTCCAGCACTCACGGACGCATCTATCGCGGTTTTGAGCTGTTCTACGCTTCCTATACAAAGCGTTTCATCGCCTTCTTCCGTACTCCAGATCGGGAGTGGAATTCCCCAAAAGCGGGAGCGGCTTAAATTCCAATCGTTCAGATTCTCAAGCCAATTCCCAAAACGCCCTGTCCCCGTAGATGCCGGTTTCCAGTTGATCGTTTTGTTCAGCGCAATCATCGTATCCTTTTTCTCCGTACTCTTGATGAACCAGCTGTCGAGCGGGTAATAGAGTACAGGCTTGTCCGTACGCCAGCAATGCGGGTAGCTGTGCTCGTACTTCTCAATCTTAAAGGCCTTGTTTTCCAGCTTCAGCTTCAAAGCGATGCGCTCATCCACACTTAAATACCCCTTCAGCTCAGGAATGATCGGCTTCAAACGCTCTTTCTGCAGCGCAAACTCGGCCTCTTTTTCCTCTTCGCTGAGGTATTCAGCTTTGATGTATTCTTCACCGAAACCAAACATGGCATCGGCCAATTCTGCTCTAAATTTCCCTCTCAGGTCCACAAGCGGTACTAAATTCCCCTGTTCGTCTTCCACCAAAAGTGGCGGTACACCTGCATCTGCGGCTACTTTCGCATCGTCCGCACCAAAAGTCGGCGCCGTGTGCACAATACCGGTACCGTCTTCGGTCGTTACGAAATCCCCAGGAATCACTCGGAATGCGCTATCGGCGTTCTCGTGCGGCTGTGCATAAGGCATCAACTGCTCGTATCTCAAACCGACAAGCTCCTTACCGCTTACAGTTTTGAGGATCTCGTACGGGATTTTTTTCGCTCCCGCCTCATACGCCGTAGTGTCTCCTTCTACGAACTTTTTACCAAACAACTTGCCAAGCAAGGGTTGTGCAGCAATAATGTTGACCGGCTCAAACGTGTACTGATTGTAGGTACGAACTAGAGCATATTCAATCTTCGGGCCTACCGTCAGTGCCGTGTTCGAAGGCAGTGTCCAAGGCGTGGTGGTCCAGGCTAAAAAGTGCGCTTCTTCGTTCCCAAAGAGCGCTTCACTTTGCCCGTTATTTATCATTTTAAACTGAGCAACTACGGTGTTGTCCTTCACGTCACGGTAGCAGCCCGGTTGGTTCAACTCGTGCGAACTCAGACCCGTTCCTGCTTTTGGAGAATACGGCTGAATGGTGTAGCCCTTGTAGATCAGCCCTTTGTTGTAGAGCTCTGAAAGCAACCACCACACACTTTCCATGTATTTAGAGTCGTAGGTGACATACGGTTTTTCCATATCCACCCAGTAACCCATCTGGTCCGTTAGGTCTTTCCAAATCCCGGTATAACGCATGACTGCCTTGCGACAAGCATCGTTGTATTCTTCGATCGAGATCGTCTTTCCGATGTCTTCTTTAGTAATCCCCAATTCTTTTTCAACGCCCAACTCCACTGGTAGTCCGTGCGTATCCCATCCCGCTTTGCGGTCCACCAAATACCCTTTCTGGGTTTTGTAGCGGCAGAACACATCTTTCAGCGAGCGCCCCATCACGTGGTGTATCCCAGGAAGGCCATTCGCACTAGGCGGGCCTTCAAAGAAAATCCAAGGCTCCGCATCTTTGCGCTTCTCCAGGGTTTGTTCAAATACATGGGTATCCTTCCAGCGCTGTAAAACAGCTTTGTGAACGCTGGCGAGATCGAGGTGCGAATATTCTGGGAATGTACTCATGAGCTTATTCTACGGTGGCGATACATTTGAGTTCGATGGCAATAGGTGTAGGTAAGCTATTGATTTCCATCGTGGTGCGACAAGGTTGGTTGTCTTTAAAATATTCAGCGTACAAACGGTTGAACGTGTGAAAGTCGCGTTTCATGTCGACTAGAAAAACGGTCACATCAACGAGCTGGTCCCAAGACGAGCCGCTGGCTTCTAAAATGGCCTTCACGTTTGCGAATACACTGCGTACCTGGGCTTCAAAATCGAAGGATTTAAAGTTGCCATTGTGGTCCAATTCTAGTCCGGGAACCCCGCTATCATTAGCGTCACTGCCAGCCGTACGCGGCCCCACACCAGAGAGAAACAACAAGTTACCCACCTTACGTGCATGCGGATACAATCCTACCGGTTTCGGTGCGCTTTGTGTCGAAATTTTCGTTGAATCAGACATACGTGTACATATTTTAAGGATGCAAAAATAGGGAATGCACCTCGGACGCTCCTTATTTCTGCA
>CATITW010000171.1 GCA_949547975.1 Cryomorphaceae bacterium
CTCAGGGTAGGAAACGCGAACGTGGTAGACGCCACGCATAAATTTCTTGAAGGCCTCGCGAATGATGTTGATTTCTTTGAGTGTGATGTCTGCATTGTCTAATTGGCCAGAGGAAAGCTGGTGTTCGATAACGCGGTCGATCATATCGCTGAGTGCTTGTTGCGACTTTTCAGGAAGACTTCGTGTGGAGGCTTCAACGGCATCCGACATCATAACGATGGCCGTTTCCTTAGAGAAAGGTTTGGGGCCAGGGTATTGGAAGCTTTCAAAGAGTTCGGACTCCGTGTGATCGGCTTTGTATTTACGGTAGAAGTATTCCACGCGAGAGGTACCGTGATGCGTGCGAATGAAATCTATGACGACGTCAGGGAGCTTGTATTTCTTCGCCAATTCTATCCCCTCCCCGATATGTCCGATGATGATTTCTGCACTTTCGATGTAGCTCAATTCGTCGTGGGGAGAAGTCGCCGAGCTTTGATTTTCGGTGAAATATTGTGCATTCGGGATCTTGCCGATGTCGTGGTACAGAGCTCCTGTGCGGACCAGCAGGGTGTTTCCGCCAACGAGTTCTGTGGCGTGCTCAGCAAGGTTGGCGACCTGCATGGTGTGCTGGAACGTACCTGGAGCTTCTTTGGAGAGGCGTTTGAGCAGTGGGTTGTTCGTGTCGGAAAGTTCGAGTAGTGTAAGGTCAGAGACTACGCCGAAGGTGCGCTCGAAGAAGTAGATGAGGGGGAAAATGAAGAGCAGTACGAGTGTTCCGGCGAGGGAGCTGGCAAGGGGTATGAGATTAGAGGTGTTCCACTCTGTTTCTCGGATGAGGTGGTAGGAAAAATGTACGAGGAACAGCACCAACATGATGCGAAGGGTGCTTTGAACGAGTTGGGAACGTTTGTAGATGCCTCGGATGTTGAAGATGGTGGCGAGTCCAGCGGCGAATTGGACCGTGAGGAAATGGACGGCACCATTGAGGAAGGGTGCCACCAGTAGCATTAATATAAAATGGGTAAAGAGTGCGAGACGATCGTGGAAGAAACTGCGTAAGATGACGGGCACCAGAACGAGCGGTACGGCGAATGGATTTAGGACTTCGACAGATGCGAAAATGAGGGTGGCCACAGCTGCAGCTACGAAGGTGAATAAAAAGAGATTCAAACTAGAGCTGTGGGCGAGAACGTGGGAATAGTAGGCATTTAAATACGCAGCAAGGGCGATGAAAATCAAAAAGATGTAGAGTATTGCGCCGGATCGAGCTTGCCAGTTTAGGGCTGTTCCACTCCCATCGAAGTTTTGCTCGAGGGCCTTTAATACTTCGAACCGTTCCGGGGTGATGGTTGCACCGCGAAGTACGATCGGTGTGCCCTCGGTGATGATGCCCTTGTTGAGCGAGAGGTCGCCCAGGTGCGCTTGAAGGGCGCTGTCGGTCCGTGCGGTGTTCAGGGTGTACGTCGGTGCGATTTCGGTATTTTCAGGGAGGCCGTAGTTTGCCCGGATAGCTGCGGGCGTGAGGCATGCGGAGAGGTCTAGGCGTGTACCGTCGATGAGCATGGCGCGGTGGTTCGTTCCTGGAAGTGCTGCGACAACTCCGCGGTTTTGCCAGCGTTCAAATTCAGGGGCAATGCTGGAATCTGCGCGGAGTAAAGTTTGCCACTCCTCGATGCGAAAGTGGTAGTCGTAATAGAAGTCCTTGGATTCGATCAGGGCGTTTCGGTCGGCCTCAATATCCTTAGGGGATTTAGGGAGTACGAAGTCGGTGGGTGCGATCAAATCGTCTTCCAACCAAACTTGGCCGAGGCGGTAGTCGTATTTGAATTGGGCCTGGAAGGGAATGGCCAGGAAGATGACGACGGTTGACGCTATGGTCAAAAGACTGAAATACAACCACTTCTGATACCCCTGAATACTATTCCACGCTTTCATTACTCCACTTTCTTTTGTAGGGACCAATTTAGTAGTTTAGTGGTGTCGTAAAAGACAAGAACCCAAATAATAGAACAAGAAGCATGAAAGAAGTAGTCATTGTGAGTGCCGTGCGCACTCCGATCGGCAGTTTTGGCGGCGCCCTGAGCGGCGTTAGCGCACCTAAACTAGGCGCTGTTGCCATCTCTGGAGCATTAAAAAAAGCAGGCATTTCGGCCGACGTTGTTGAAGAAGTATACATGGGTAATGTATTGCAAGCAGGTGTAGGTCAGGCGCCAGCTCGTCAAGCAGCCATGTTTGCAGGCATCTCTTCGAATGTACCCGCGACGACCATCAACAAGGTATGTTCTTCAGGAATGAAGGCGATCATGATGGCCGCACAGAGCATCAAAGCGGGAGACGCGGATGTGATTGTGGCTGGAGGTATGGAGAATATGAGCGCAGTGCCGCACTTACTTCCTACGGGACGTAACGGAGTGAAATTGGGCAATATATCCATGATCGATGGGCTCGTGCATGACGGGTTGACGGACGTATACAACAACCAGCATATGGGCTTGTGTGCTGAACTCTGTGCCGAAGAACACCAGTTTTCGAGAGAGGATCAGGATGCCTTTGCACTAGAAAGTTACAAGCGCAGTGCCGACGCGTGGTCTGCAGGTAAATTCCAAGATGAAGTTGTTCCTGTAGCTGTTCCGCAGCGCAGAGGGGATGACGTGCTTGTGGACACCGATGAAGATTTTGATAAAGTACGTATAGAGAAAGTACCTGGCCTTCGTCCGGTATTTAAGAAAGACGGAACCATCACCGCAGCAAAC
>CATITW010000172.1 GCA_949547975.1 Cryomorphaceae bacterium
AAACGGGGGAGTGCGCGTCCACATAATTGGGACTTTTCGTATATAGAATGTAGGGCGCTTCGAGCACAAAACCCTTGGCGGAATCTGCTACTAAGGCTTCAGCAAACAACTCACCGGCTTCTTCCTTGAGGTTATAGCTGATCGAATCGGCTGCAATGAACGAGGCGGGGGAAAGTATACTTGCGCCTCGACCTAGATTCAATTGTGCATGATCTGCTCCGTAGCTGCCGAGGTTGCAGTAGATGGTCGAGCTGTCTCTGAGCAGCGTACTGGGTCCTAGAAAACGGTAGTAATTGGTATTGGGATAATACAGCAACGTATCGGTTGCTAGCTGATATTCCGGATCTACAGCCACTACATTTCCTCGAAGCCTAATCTGCTCTATTTGAGTATTATACACACCCTTATCTGAAGTTAATTTGAGGTCTTTGCGGTAGAGCGTGCTTCGGGTGAGGTAGTACGCCGTCTGGTTGTTCCTATCGAAGCGTAAGGCGGTGGTTTTTAGCGTAGAATTTGGAGTACGCAACTCTACATTCTCGTTGATCGTAAAGAGCCGCTCATCCCCGTTATAATTTAACGTTTCGCCTACGATTGTGGTCGTATCCGACTGAACAATACGAACGTTACCAAAAGCGTCGAACGTGTTTTCTGGCTGCGTAAGTACGGCAGAATCGCAATACATCTTTGCGGCATCCTGTTGTAACCCCACGTTTCCTCGTAAATAGTACACGCGAGAACCTGTCGCACTTTTTACGATATCCGTAATGTCACTACTGAGAATACGAATCTTGGTCTGCGCACTTCCGCTTTTGGGGAGTGCGCAAAAAAGGGCCACACAAAAAAGTATGGCCCTACGCATTATCTTAAGATCGTTTGAGCGCGGTCAGGTCCGACACTTACTAGTGTGATCGGCACACCGACGGCTTTTTCAATGTAGTCGATGTATGCCTTGAACGTCGCAGGGAACTGTGCTTCATCCGTCATCTGAGTGAGATCTTCATCCCAGCCTGGCAGCTCGGTTAGAATAGGCTCTATGAGATCCTCTTGCAGTTTATATGGCAAATGCTCGATCACTTCACCTTTGTAGCGGTATGCCGTACAAATCTGGATAGGACCTACGCCGCTGAGAACGTCTGACTTCATCATCATCAGTTCTGTAACGCCATTTACATCTATCGCGTACTTTAAAGCAGGAAGATCCAACCAACCGCAACGGCGTGGACGACCAGTAGTCGCTCCAAACTCGTGTCCTTGCGCTTGAATAGTTTCCCCAGTTGCATCACTAAGCTCTGTAGGGAAGGGACCAGAACCTACACGTGTACAATACGCTTTGAAGATTCCGTAGACATTTTTGATCTTGTTTGGCGCCACACCTAAGCCCGTACACGCACCAGCACAAGTTGTGGTGGATGATGTAACGAACGGGTAGGTTCCAAAGTCAATATCCAATAGGGTACCCTGAGCTCCTTCAGCAAGAATGGTGCGTCCTTCACGCATCGCACTGTGCATGTAAGGCTCGCTGTCGATAATTTGTAGCGATCTCAAGTAGTCTATTGCCGCAAACCAGTTTTCTTCCAACTCTTCAAGGTTGTATTCAAACTCTGGGTAACCGCTGAGCAGTTGCTTGTGCTTGTTGACCAACGCATCGTACAATTCCTGGAAGTTCTCGAGCTGAATGTCACCAACACGAAGGCCGTTACGACCTGTTTTATCCATGTACGTTGGACCGATACCTTTGAGTGTCGACCCAATTTTTTTCTTGCCCTTCGCCGCTTCACTGGCGGCATCAAGCAAACGGTGTGAAGGAAGGATCAGGTGCGCTTTACGTGAAATTTTCAAACGTGAAAGAACATCAGGCTCTTGAGCGATCAGTTTATCCAATTCACCTTTGAAGATGACCGGGTCAATCACTACACCATTACCTACGATGTTTTCTACATTTTCGTGAAATACACCCGATGGGATGGTGTGCAAAACGTGCTTTTTACCTTCAAATTCTAAGGTGTGACCGGCATTCGGTCCGCCTTGAAAGCGCGCGATAATGTCATATTTCCTCGTCAATACATCGACGATTTTACCTTTTCCTTCATCTCCCCATTGGAGACCTAGAAGTACATCTACAGCCATATTACTTTTGGTTTAGGTCTTGTTTCTTTTTCGCGTAGAAGTACAGACTATGACTCTCTACTTCGACGTTAAAGACCTCTTCGATTGTTTTCTTGATATTTTCTATACGAGGATCGCAAAATTCAAAAACTTCACCTGTATCACTAAGGATGACGTGATCGTGTTGTTTGTTGAAGTACGATTTTTCGTAAAAGCTCTGATTTTGCCCGAATTGGTGCTTGCGAATCAAACCACAGGTAAGTAGCAGCTCGATGGTATTGTATAAGGTTGCTCGGGAAACGCGATAGTTCTTCTCTTTCATGGTGAGGTACAAGGTCTCTACGTCGAAATGATCGTCGCTTTGGTAGACTTCACTGAGTATTGCAAAGCGCTCTGGAGTTTTACGCTGGTTGTTCTGCTCCAAATAGCGGCTGAATACTTCTTTTACCTGTTCTTGTGCCTCTTTCGTTGTGCTCATGTGAGAACTAAAGCGCTAAAATACGTCTATCTGTTGAATTTACCCACTCGATTCACGGTGCTTATTCCCTCTAGCGCCTTGATATTGTTAATAGTATC
>CATITW010000173.1 GCA_949547975.1 Cryomorphaceae bacterium
CCCCACTGAATTTCCTGGATGGCATCTGAGCGAATAATCACGCTTTTGTGCACGCGTAAGAATCGGTCACTGAGACCTTCAGAAAAGTTTTTTAGGGTACGCGCCACAAGGTGACTTTCACCACTAGTCAGCACGACTTCTGTATAATTTCTTTGCCCACGCAGCAGTACAATATCAGATTCAGAAACGCTGCTGAAGGAACCTCGGATAGGAATGCGAACGGTGCGTTCCTCAAAAATTGGTACCGGCTTGAGCTTGCCCAACTTCTCCAAACACTGCTTGATTCGACTGGGTGCGACGGGCTTTAAAATGTAATCAACCGCCGTGTCGAATGCTTCCAAACTGTAGTGCGAATGGGCCGTCACAAACACGATGTTCCCGACTTTATCCTTGATGCGTCTGGCAATATCTAGGCCTGCTGCACCCGGCATTTCCATGTCTAAAAAGACCAATTCAGGCTGCTCCTCTTCCACCCAAGCCACAAACTGCTGGTGGTATTGGAACCCGCGTACCTCCACCCCATCGAGCTGCTTTTCCAGCAACTTCACTAATCCATCTACGGCGATGCGCTCGTCATCAAGCACGCCTACTTTGCGCAATGCACTCATCCTCGCTTCGGTTATTTGGCGTATCCCTGCATCATACGGGCAACATATTTACCGATGATGTCAAACTCCAGATTTACGCGTGTTCCTTTCTCTATCGTATGAAAAACGGTGTGCTCATAGGTGTAGGGAATGATGGCTACACTGAAGCCACCGTCCGTCGAATTCACCACTGTGAGCGAAGTTCCATTCACTGTGATGGACCCTTTTTCCACCGTCACATTGCCCAGCGATGGGTCATAGCTAAAGGTGAACATCCAAGAGCCGTCTTCTTCCACGACCTCCTCACAAACGCCTACTTGGTCGACATGACCTTGTACGATGTGGCCGTCCAAACGGGCGTTCATCATCATGCAACGTTCGATGTTTACCAGCGAACCTTCCTTCAGATCACCGATGTTCGTCTTCGCGATAGTTTCATCGATCGCCGTTACGCGGTAGGTTCGGTCGCCGAAAATCTCTACGACAGTCAAGCAGATGCCATTGTGGGCTACACTTTGGTCAATTTTCAGTTCCGTAGCAAGCGTACTTTCTACGTACAATTCTAAATTTCCCCCGCTGCGCTCTACCTTAGCAACTTTCCCGAGATGTTCTATGATTCCAGTAAACATGGTTATTCTTTATGGTTGGTTAAAATAGTACATTTGACACTAAATTCTCTTTCGAATGAAAATCACGACATATACCTCTGAATACAACGGACCTAAGGCAGTTGTTTACTCTAAACAAGAAGAATTGGACCCGTATTTAACGGCAGACGCTAAGGAGCGTTTGGCACGTTACCCGGAAAACACGAACGAAAAGTGGTTCGAATTTTCACTTGGCGCTCACACCCTTTGGGCCTACCAGACCACCCAAGACCTCGATACTGCTGAGCGGGCTGAGAAAATGCGTCAGGCAGGAAATGCGCTAAGCACGAAAGTAAACGGTTACAACGAAGACCGCGTTGCGCTTTTTGGTGCCTACACCGAAGAAGTAACTGAAGGACTCATCTTGGGCAACTACCAGTTCCTACGCTACTTCGGCGACCGCGAAAAACGCCGCAACACACTCGTTCAAGTCTTCGTCGAAAACGCAGACAGCCCTGCGATCCAAGCCATCTCCAACGCGACGATGGGTACCTTGTTTGCACGCGATCTCGTGAACACACCCGTGATCGACCTTTCTGCAACTGACCTTGCCAACCAAGCGAAAGAGGCCGCTAAGCGTCACGGTTTCAGCATCGAAGTGCTCGAGAAAAAACAAATCGAAAGTTTAAAAATGGGCGGACTCCTCGCTGTGAACACCGGTTCTCCAGAACCACCCACGTTCATCATCATGGAGCACAAGCCTAAGAACGCAACAAATGACCAGCCTATCGTGCTCGTCGGTAAGGGCGTTGTCTATGACACGGGTGGTTTGAGCCTCAAGCCATCGAACTTCATGGACACCATGAAAAGTGACATGGGCGGTGCAGCAGCTGTGATTGGTACGATGAGTGCCGTTGCGGAAGCAAACCTACCGGTACATGTGATCGGATTAGTTCCTGCTACGGACAACCGTCCAGGTGGAAACGCCGTAACTCCTGGTGATGTTATCACTATTTCCGACGGCACCACAGTAGAAGTGCTCAACACTGACGCTGAAGGCCGCTTGATCTTGTCTGACGCCCTAGTGTATGCGAAACGCTACAAGCCGGAATTGGTCATCGACCTTGCTACACTTACCGGGGCAGCGGCTCGTGCGATCGGCCGTTACGCCATCGTAGGTATGGGAAATGCGCCTCAAACAGAAATGCAGAAACTGCAAGAAAGCGGCGATAAAGTACGCGAACGCGTCGTCGAATTCCCGTTTTGGGACGAATACAAAGAATTGCTCAAGAGCCCTATCGCTGACCTGAAGAACATCGGGGGTGCGGAGGCAGGAGCAATCACTGCGGGTAAATTCTTGGAACACTTTACCGACTACCCGTACATCCACTTAGACATCGCCGGTCCTGCATTCTTAAGCAAGCGCGTCGGCTATCAAATCGAAGGAGGAACAGGAATAGGCGTACGTCTGCTCTTTGACTTCCTAAGCAACAAATAATATGAGCGATACTCAAGACCAAAGTCCTAAGCAACCTAGCGGTGGCGGTGACGATGCTAAAAAGGATCAAAACCGCAGACGCCGCGGTGGACGCAACCGGAACAACAACAACCGCAAGCCGAAAACCGAAGGAGATGCTTCCAACGCCCCTGTAAATAAGGATGGTGCTCAGGGACCTCAGAGCGCTGACAGTGAGCAAAAACGAGAAGGCGGCAGAAATCGCAAACCTAGAAACCGTAAACCTCGCGGCGATCGCAAGCCTAATGAAGGCGGCGAGCCTCAACAAAACGGAGGGCGTCAGAACGAGCAAGGCCCACAGTCTGAGGGAGAAGGACGTGGTCGCGGAAGAAATCGCAACAGAAATCGCAAACCGAAAGGCCCGGTTAAAGACGTGGCCGCGGGTGAAGTTTCTGAAGAGCTCAAACAAGACCTGGCTCAG
>CATITW010000174.1 GCA_949547975.1 Cryomorphaceae bacterium
CCTACTTCCACCGGCGCTGCGCCTTCGAGATGCATGCGCACTTTCGTGAAATCACGCGCTAATCGATAGCCCCAATTCCGCTTTGCAAAATCCACCTGCGCTGCAAAGCCCGAGCTATCGGCGCTGGGTTCGAGCTGCGAAAAAGAAGCCAGATGGCCGTATTTCCCATCGTGAATGGAGGTATCTCGACGGCCAAACACCGTTTTGCGTGAAAGTCCTTCGACGCTTTTAAAATTCAAGGACGAGGGAGCTACTAGTGGACTCAAGGATACATAACCAAAGCCTGAACCGCCGTATTGCTTTTGCAAGTGATCGCGAAGATTCATGGTAATACGGTCGCCCTCGAGCTGCGAATCCCCATAATGGATGACCCGGACTTGCGCTGAAGGATCAGATTTAAGTGCCTTCAAAGCCTCAAAATATGGCCCAAAAGTGCGCACATCTACGACCTGAATCATTGTGTCTAAAACGGCAGCGGGCACTGCTAATCGGGCTTTTTCCGCCGCGAGTTCCAAGGCACGCTCTTCGACAACCACAGACGAATCTAAAACGACTTCTTCTTCTAAGGCGATGGAATCCAGACCGAACGGATCTGCACCTTTCTCGATGTCTGTTGCTTCGGGCTGTTCACCCGTCCAAAACGGACCTAGCAAATCTTTAGGATGGTAATACCCCAATTCAAAAGGACCCAGCGCAGCCTTACCCGAAGGCAACAAAAGGCTCAATCCAAAGACCGCTATCCCTAGCGCGACCAGGAACCCGAAGAAATGACCCGGTTTGTTCATGGATTACAGCGTACTGGGGTATTTATCCGGTGAATAATCCGATATGGTTTGGGTATTTATTTTGAGCTTCTCCCCTGCTTTGATCAGCGCATCAACCTTGTTCCAAGTCTGAATTTGATCCGCGCTCACCCCAGGAAATTTCTGAGCGATGCCCCAGAGCGTATCGCCTGCTTTTACTTCGTAGGTGATAAAATTTTCTTGATCTGTAGGTTGCTCAGTAGCGGTCGCCACTGCGGTTTCAGCCGCCACCTTGTTCACTTCAGGCTTTGAAGCAACGCGCTGCGCTACTGCCTTTTCCGATTTCTTTGGCACCCAAACGGTCAACTTTTGACCCGGGTATATCGTATTTCCTTTGATGCGGTTCCACTTTTGGATATTCGCAACCGAAGCCCCTGTTTTACTGCTGATGCGTCCTAAATAATCGCCGCTACGCACCGTGTAAGTGATCGCCGAATGGCTGGACGGATCTGGCATGAACGACATGACCTGCGTGCGACGTTTGTTGTACTGCACCGCAAGCGCCGTCTGGTATTCTTCTTGTTTCTGAGCCAATTCTTTCATCTGCTCCACCTCCAGCTGCACCGAAGTTCCATACAAGGTCACTCCCTCGGGCAACACGTCGCGGCGCAGATGCGGGTTCGCACTTTCCAGCACGCGCAAAGGTGCCTTCGCTGCATCAGCAATGTCAGAAAGAAGCATTCCTCCTTCAGCCGCTACAAGTTGTGGCAACGCCTCTGCGTCGAAATGTTCTCCATAATACTTTGCAGCGGCCGCCTTGCCCCGGATCGGATCAAAGCGCTCATCTACCCACTCATCGATGCGAAGGCCCATACGTACGGCCTGAACACGCGTTAAAGCAGGAATATCAGCTGTCGACCATCCGGCGGGATCAAACGTACCCGGTGCTCGTGATAGGCTCCAATCTTGCGAGGTGACTACGGCAACAGTATCTACCGCGGTAGCATCTAAAGTAGTCGCCGACAGATCGACCGAGCTGCCTATGGATAGAGCTAAAAAGAGAAGGAAATTTGTGCGCATAACACAAATATAACGCTTCTAGTAGGAGTGTTCGTCTAGTTTAACGGTTCCTCTAAAAGATCTATACACAATGAATGTGTACAA
>CATITW010000175.1 GCA_949547975.1 Cryomorphaceae bacterium
CCTCCTTGATTTCCAAACCAATTTCTTTCGCCCAACCCAATACATTCTTACGGAACACGCCACGCAGCGCACCATCCTCTAAGGGTGCCGTACGCAACACATTGCCTTTCAAAATAAATACATTCGCTGCATTCGCCTCAACCAGCATCTTTTTGTCATTGACCATCAGCACCGCATCTAAACCGTTCTCCTTCGCATAGATGCCTCCCAACACATAAGGCAAACTGTTCGAACTCTTGATCGATGACAGCAACCCTGCTTGTATATAGTGGTCCTTAAACAAATCCACAGTCAAGCCACGATCCTTCCATACGTAATCGTACTCCTCCAATTCCTCAAGCTCCATCCACCACGCGGTACTTTGCTCACTGCTCGGAGTGTACTTTCCCTGGGCAACACGGGTCACTTGCAAACGCAAACGACCATTTTCTACAGCTTCCTCTTCGGCCAATTTTTCAGCTTCTTCCACAAAAAACTCTGGCGTAAAGTCCATAGGAATGGGCATGCGTAGAATGCGCATACTCGCCATCAAACGGAAATAATGATCCTCTAAGAAAAGCAGCTTACCCTCGCGCATGCGAATGGTCTCGAACACTGCATCTCCATACATCGTTGCACGAGCAAAATCTTCGAATCTCAGTTCGTCGCGCTCTACGACTGTACCATTGAAATTTACCATAGCTTATTTCTGCCCTCGAACGGCAGCACGTTTTAATCTATCATTTATCGCCCTACCTAAACCCATGTCTGGCCTTTTGTAGGTCCAAATCTCATCTACGGGTAAGACCGAAAAGCTCCGCAATCCAGCGAATAGTCCCGCGGCTATTTCTCGCAAGTCTTTGGACGCGCTTAAGTTTAACCCAAACGCTAACGGTTTTGTTTCTCCATCGTAGAGCACCCCTATGTTCCCTTCGCTCTCAGCCAATTCCGTCCACATCTGCTCCTCCGTCTCAAACAATCGAACCCTCTTGCCCGGATTGTAATGTGAAGAAAGCATTCCAGGCGCGTTCGGCGTGGAAGAACTTGTCTGTACTTCTATTTCCTTTCCAAATACTTCGACCAAAGCTTCATAAGGCAAACCGCCTAATCGCAACACGCGAAGTTCCGGTCCGCTGGCATCGACAATGGTACTTTCGAGCCCCACTTCACAAGCGCCCCCATCCAAAACACCACCGATCACTTCACCAAGCTGGCTTTCTACATGTTGCGCCGTGGTGGGTGAGGTAAATCCAAAGGGGTTCGCACTGGGCGCCGCAATACAAAGGCCACTGCTGCGTAACACCTCAAGGGTCATGGGATGCTTCGGAATGCGTACCGCAACGGTCGGATGTCCAGAGGTCACTAGATCAGGAACGCACGACTTCTTCTTAAGGACAAGGGTTAACGGCCCTGGACTGAACGCGTCAAAGAGTGCACGCGCTTGCGGCGTTAGTTCCGCGATGTGTTCCACTCGTTCTATCGAATCCACATGAACAATCAGCGGATCAAAACTGGGTCTGTTTTTTGCTTCGAAGATTTTTGCAACAACCTGTACATCAAGGGCATTGCCTCCCAAACCGTACACCGTTTCCGTAGGCAGTGCCACTAACTCACCATCGAGCAAGCGCTCTACGGCAGTTTGAATCTCCGTGAAAATGGCCATTTAAGGAATGTTCAAATATTTATGCGTCTGCAAACTCACCTTCCATTTCGGATGCTTCATCACATAATCTACAATGTGCGGTGTCATTTGCTCGCGCTTGCTCCATTCTGGCTGTAAAAACAACTCACATTCTGGTCCAACTTTCGCGGCATGCTCTTCGGCCCATTTGAAGTCGTTCTGATTAAAAATAATCACCTTCAACTCGTGGGCTTCTTTGTAATACGCCTCCTTAGGCGGAGCGGTCTTTTTGGGACTCAAACACACCCAATCCCATACTCCAGAAAATGGATAGGCACCTGAAGTCTCGACATGTACAGACATGCCCTGCGCTTTTAAACCTTGGGTAAGGGGTCCCATGTCCCAAGTCATCGGCTCACCGCCCGTAACGACGATGGTATCGGAATAGGACTTGGCCTTGTTAATGATCTCTTCAATCCCTGTCGGAGGATGCGTATCTGGGTTCCAACTTTCTTTCACGTCGCACCAGTGGCATCCCACATCACAGCCTCCGATACGTACAAAATATGCAGCCTTTCCGCTATGAAATCCCTCCCCTTGAATGGTGTAGAAGTCTTCCATAAGCGGGACTACCGCTCCGGTACGAATCAGCTCTTGCTCGTAGCTTTTTGATGTGGTTATATCCTCCAATTTATTTGCTGCCTAGTTCCGTTACTTTCATCGTGTTCATCATCAATGCAGCGCGCGTCATCGGCCCTACACCACCTGGAACAGGCGTGATAAAGCTGCACTTTGGAGCTACATTTTCATAATCGACATCGCCGATCAATCTAAACCCGCTCTTTTTCGTGGCATCATCAATACGAGTAATACCCACATCGATGACACAAGCCCCCTCTTTGATCATATCTGCAGTAACAAAGCCTGGACGGCCCAAGGCTGCCACAACGATGTCTGCCTTTTGACACACCTCTTTCAAGTTTTTAGTTCTGGAATGGCAGAGCGTTACCGTACAGTTTCCTGGATAGTTGTGCTGACTAAGTAGAATAGACATCGGCGAACCTACAATGTGCGAACGTCCGATCACCACACAGTCCTTTCCTTCTGTAGGGACATTGTATCTACGTAAGATCTCAACGATCCCCTGCGGAGTAGCGGGAATGTACGTAGGTAGATTCAAGGTCATTTTCCCAACATTTTCCGGGTGGAAACCATCGACATCTTTCTTAGGATCTACCGCAAGCAGCACTTTCGTTTCATCGATATGCTTCGGCAAGGGCAGCTGCACGATATAACCGTCGATGTCTTCGTCGTTATTGAGCTTCGAAATGGCTTTCAGCAACTCCTCTTCCGTCGTTTCAGAGGGGAGCTTGATCAGCGTTGAACCGAATCCAACTTCTTCACAATCACGCACTTTCGCATTCACATACGTTCGCGATGCGCCATCGTCACCTACGAGAATCGCTGCCAAGTGAGGGATTTTCTTTCCTTCAGATTTTAAGCCTTTTACTTTCTCTGCCAATTCCTGACGAATCTTCGCTGAAGTCGCCTTACC
>CATITW010000176.1 GCA_949547975.1 Cryomorphaceae bacterium
CCCGACGGGTCTACGGTCGCGATAGCCATCGCATTGTAATCTTTAATGCCCAATTTCTGATACGACTCTAGCCAATTTTTGAATTGGTCCCCTGGCTCGTCCAAAACGTTTTGCTCGTCTAAGGAGTCAAACTTGTAGGTTTCTCTGATATTATGTAAATCCATTGTACTAAATTAGTGTAATGAAGGAAAAGAAAGCACTTGCCCCGGGTTCTCTTTTAATCTCCAAACCATTGATCGGAGATGGTTTTTTCGAACAAAGTGTGGTGTATTTAACCTCACACGACCAAGAAGGTTCTCTCGGGTTTACACTGAATAAAAGCAGTAGCCTCATCGCTGGTGATGTCATCGAAGAATTAGAAGGTAGAGACCCCATCTACTATGGCGGTCCTGTTGAGCAAGATGGACTGTTCTATTTGCATGCTTACGAGAATATTCCAGGAGCTGCTCCCGTGGGTAACGGGCTGTTTTTAGGTGGCGATTTTGAGCTCTTTCAGCAAGCACTGCGCACCGCTCGTATTCTATCGCACGATTCCCCTGGACCAAAATTGTTCTTAGGCTACAGCGGTTGGTCGCCTGGTCAGCTCGAACAGGAACTGCGTCAGGATACTTGGATCGTTGTTCCACCACCGCTAGATCTGCACCCGCTTGAAATTCAGGACGAAGCATGGCGAGAAATGATGACCCGCCTCGGTGGAGAATTCGCGCTATGGGCAAATGCTCCTGAGGATCCGCTCTTAAACTAACGCGTTACAACGTACCGAGAACATTCAGTTTACGCTGAAGCAATCCGACGAGCTCTTTGGCTTTCTCCCCGGTATACGTGCGTTTACGGTAGTTTTCGACCCATTGCACACCAGTAATGGTATTGGTCAGCCAAATCTCATCAGCTTTCTGAAGATCAAATGGATTGATACTTTCCTCCTTGATTTCCAAACCAATTTCTTTCGCCCAACCCAATACATTCTTACGGAACACGCCACGCAGCGCACCATCCTCTAAAGGTGCCGTACGCAACACATTGCCTTTCAAAACAAATACATTCGCTGCATTCGCCTCAACCAGCATCTTTTTGTCATTGACCATCAGTACCGCATCTAAACCGTTCTCCTTCGCATAGATGCCTCCTAACACATAAGGCAAACTGTTCGAACTCTTGATCGATGACAGCAACCCTGCTTGTATATAGTGGTCCTTAAACAAATCCACGGTCAAGCCACGATCCTTCCATACATACTCGTACTCCTCCAATTCCTCGAGCTCCATCCACCACGCAGTACTTTGCTCACTGCTCGGAGTGTACTTTCCCTGGGCAACACGTGTCACTTGCAAACGCAAACGACCATTTTCTACAGCTTCCTCTTCGGCCAATTTTTCTGCTTCTTCCACAAAAAACTCCGGCGTAAAGTCCATAGGAATGGGCATGCGTAGAATGCGCATACTCGCCATCAAACGGAAATAATGATCTTCTAAGAAAAGCAGCTTGCCCTCGCGCATGCGAATGGTTTCGAACACTGCATCTCCGTACATCGTTGCACGAGCAAAATCTTCGAATCTCAGTTCGTCGCGCTCTACGACTGCACCATTGAAATTTACCATAGCTTATTTCTGCCCTCGAACGGCAGCACGTTTTAATCTATCATTAATCGCCCTACCTAAACCCATGTCAGGTCTGTTGTAGGTCCAAATCTCATCTACGGGTAAGGCCGAAAAGCTGCGCAATCCAGCGAACAGTCCAGCGGCTATTTCCCGCAAGTCTTTGGACGCGCTTAAGTTTAACCCAAACGTTAGTGGTTTTGTTTCTCCATCGTAGAGCACCCCTATCTTCCCTTCGCTCCTGGCCAATTCCGTCCACATCTGCTCCTCCGTCTCAAACAATCGAACCCTCTTACCAGGATTGTAATGTGAAGAAAGCATTCCTGGTGCGTTCGGTGTGGAAGAACTGGTATGTACTTCGATATCCTTTCCAACTACTTCGACCAAAGCTTCATACGCCAAACCGCCTAATCGCAACACGCGAAGTTCCGGTCCGCTAGCATCGACAATGGTACTTTCGAGCCCCACCTCACAAGCACCTCCGTCCAATACACCGCCGATCACTTCACCAAGCTGGCTTTCCACATGTTGCGCTGTGGTAGGCGAAGTAAATCCAAAGGGGTTCGCACTGGGCGCCGCAATGCATAGGCCACTTGTGCGTAACACCGCAAGAGTCATGGGATGATTCGGAATGCGTACCGCTACCGTCGGATGCCCAGAGGTCACTAGATCAGGGACGCACGACTTTTTCTTAAGGACGAGGGTAAGCGGCCCTGGACTGAACGCCTCAAAGAGTCCACGTGCTTGCGGTGTTAATTCCGCGATTTGTTTCACCCGTTCTATCGAATCCACATGAACAATCAGCGGATCAAAACTGGGTCTGTTTTTTGCTTCGAAGATTTTCGCAACGACCTTTACATCAAGGGCATTACCTCCCAAACCGTACACCGTTTCCGTGGGCAGTGCCACTAACTCACCATCGAGCAAGCGCCCCACGGCGGTTTGAATCTCCTTGAAAATGGCCATTTAAGGAATGTTCAAATATTTATGCGTCTGCAAACTCACCTTCCATTTGGGATGCTTCATCACATAATCTACAATGTGCGGTGTCATTTGCTCGCGTTTGCTCCATTCCGGCTGTAAAAACAACTCACATTCCGGTCCAACCTTCGAGGCATGTTCCTCGGCCCATTTGAAATCGTTCTGATTAAAAATAATCACCTTCAATTCGTGGGCTTCTTTGTAATACGCCTCTTTCGGCGGAGCAGTCTTTTTAGGACTCAAACACACCCAATCCCATGCTCCAGAAAATGGATAGGCACCGGAAGTCTCGACATGTACAGACATGCCCTGCGCTTTTAAACCTTGGGTAAGCGGTCCCATGTCCCAAGTCATCGGCTCACCGCCTGTAACGACGATGGTATCGGAATAGGACTTGGCTTTTTTAATGATCTGTTCAATACCTGTCGGAGGATGCGTATCTGGATTCCAACTTTCTTTCACGTCGCACCAGTGGCAGCCCACATCACAGCCTCCGATACGCACAAAATATGCGGCCTTTCCACTATGAAATCCCTCCCCTTGAATGGTGTAGAAGTCTTCCATAAGCGGGACTACCGCTCCGGTACGGATCAGCTCTTGCTCGTAGCTTTTTGATGTGGTGATATCCTCCAATTTATTTGCTGCCTAGTTCAGTTACTTTCATCGTGTTCATCATCAATGCAGCGCGCGTCATCGGCCCCACCCCACCTGGAACAGGCGTGATAAAGCTGCACTTAGGAGCTACATTTTCATAATCGACATCGCCGATCAATCTAAACCCGTTCTTTTTCGTGGCATCATCGATACGAGTAATACCCACATCGATCACACAAGCACCCTCTTTGATCATATCTGCAGTTACAAAGCCAGGACGGCCCAAGGCTGCTACCACGATGTCTGCTTTTTGACACACCTCTTTCAAGTTTTTAGTTCTTGAGTGGCAAAGCGTTACTGTACAGTTTCCTGGATAGTTGTGCTGACTAAGTAGAATGGACATCGGCGAACCTACAATGTGCGAACGTCCGATCACCACACAGTCCTTTCCTTCCGTAGGGACGTTGTATCTGCGCAAAATCTCGACGATCCCTTGCGGAGTAGCAGGAATGTATGTAGGTAGATTCAAGGTCATTTTTCCCACGTTTTCTGGGTGGAAGCCATCGACATCTTTCTTAGGATCTACCGCAAGCAACACCTTGGTTTCATCGATGTGCTTCGGCAACGGCAGCTGCACGATGTAACCGTCAATATCTTCGTCGTTATTGAGCTTCGAAATGGCTTTCAGCAACTCCTCTTCCGTCGTTTCAGTAGGGAGCTTGATCAGCGTTGAACCGAATCCAACTTCTTCACAATCACGAACTTTCGCATTTACATACGTTCGTGATGCGCCATCGTCACCTACGAGAATCGCTGCCAAGTGAGGGATTTTCTTTCCTTCAGATTTTAAGCCTTTTACTTTCTCTGCCAATTCCTGACGAATCTTCGCTGAAGTCGCCTTACC
>CATITW010000177.1 GCA_949547975.1 Cryomorphaceae bacterium
CTCAAGTCTTGCACATTCCCGTAGGCAGCAATGTACTCGCGCTCGATCTCATCTAGGGTCTCTAAAACCTCGTTCGGATCTTCGATGGTCACTAGACGTGAACGGTACGGCTTAAAGTGGGACAGTCCACGGAAATAGTTCGTGTAATGCTTACGCGTCTCCATGATCGCATAACGCTCTTCTTTCCACTTCAGACTTAACTCAAAGTGCTCTCTAGCTGCAGCCACACGTTCCTGTACAGTCGGTTTCGCCTTCTCCACGCCGTGTTCGAAATAATGCTTGATCTCCTCAAAAATCCACGGATACCCGATGCTCGCGCGCCCGATCATGATCCCATCGACACCATACCTGTTGCGGTATTCCAGCGCTTTGGCGCCACTATCGATGTCCCCGTTCCCGAAAACAGGGATGTGCAAGCGCGGATTGTTCTTGGTTTCAGCGATCAGCGACCAGTCCGCCTGGCCTTTATACATCTGTTTGCGTGTGCGTCCGTGAATAGATATGGCTTGAATGCCTACATCTTGCAGACGTTCCGCTACCTCGACGATGTATTTAGAATCTTCATCCCAACCTAAACGCGTCTTCACCGTTACCGGCTTATTCACCGCTTTGACAATCTCCGCAGTCATCTCGACCATCTTAGGAATGTCTTGCAATATTCCAGCTCCGGCACCTTTACACGCCACATTTTTCACGGGGCATCCGTAATTAATGTCGATTATATCTGGATTGCTTTCCTCACAAATCGCCGCAGCCTGTCGCATACTTTCGATCTCATTACCGAAAATCTGAATCCCAAGCGGGCGCTCGTATTCGTAAAAATCAAGCTTCTTTACGCTCTTCGCCGCATCGCGAATAAGCCCCTCAGAGCTGATAAACTCTGTGTACATGACATCCGCACCGTGGTCCTTACACAGTTTGCGGAAGGGCGGGTCACTCACATCCTCCATCGGAGCAAGCAAGAGTGGAAACTCCCCCAATTCAATATCGCCTATCTTTACCATGCTGCAAAAATACAACCCTATGGCCTACACTGACAAAACTCTTCTGTGGGGAACTGCAAGAACTTCTCTAGTTTTCGCTACCATCACCATCCTATCCACACTCCTGTTCGGTGGAATCGGCTTCTCTTTCTCCGACAACATCTTTGGTCTACAGAGCCCTAACGGCATGCGCTGGGCCCAATTCTCAGTCGCCCTCGGCCTCTTCCTCATGCCCCCTCTCTTCTTTGCCTCCTACGCCAGCAACAATCCCCAAAGATTTCTCGGCCTGCGGAAATTGCCCACCTACCTTTCCGCACCACACTCCCGCAAAAATGCAGCCCCACTGCCCCCTTCGTACCACACCTTCATCGCCCTTGCCCTAATCACCATCGGCTGCTTTTTCGCCGTCGACCTCCTAGCACGAGCCGCACAGCTCCTCCCCGACACAGGCTGGGTCCATTCCCTACGCGAACAGGAACAACTCGTAAACGTCGCCTTAAGCACCCTCCTCGCCGACATGAACCTCACCACCCTCGCCATGAATTTCCTGATCATGGTCCTGGTTCCAGCCTTCGGTGAAGAACTCTTTTTCCGAGGCATCCTTCTAAAACTCTTTAACCGCACCTTCGACTTTCGCAAGGCTGCACTGATCTCTGCATTTTTCTTTGCACTGGCCCACCAGCAACCCTTGAGCTTCCTGCCCATCTTTTTCATGGGACTGACCTTTGCCTATGTAAAAATGTGGACCGGGACGCTTTGGGCACCCATCCTGATGCACGCCATCAACAACGGTTTCGCCCTAGGCTCGGCATGGATGAACGACGGTGCATTAGAAAGCACCAGCAGCATTCCCCTTTTCATGAGTATTCTAGGGCTCCTTCCCTTCGCTGCTGGAGCACTATGGTTGCGCTACATTCAGCGCCAACACACGGCCTGGGTCCGGAAGTAAACGACACTTCAAGCAACATCTTGGCACAAAAAAAGCCGACCCCAAAAGGAGTCGGCTTTTCGCTATATAAGCGTTTCTCTTTGCTTAGTTCTCTGTGCTGTACAACGCCTCAACGTTTTTAGGCTGCAGTGAACTGTAGTTGATTTTCAACGCTTGCGCCTTGCGCAATTGCAATTTAATATCTGTGATCAGACCCATCTTCACGGTCTTATCCGCTTTGATACTCATGGTCATCATCGGACGCTCTTCCTCTGATTTCGCCTCACGCTCTTGAATAACGAATGCCTGAACATCGTCGATCGAAGCGAAAGCATCATTCAGCTGAATACGTGCAGCCTTACCAAACTTATCTTGGTACTTCTGACGTGGCGAACCTGCATAGATGTAAGTAACCAAAGACTTGCGCTCTAGCTTTTGGATCTCAGTAGCCTGTGGTTTACTCACGGCTACTTTCAAATCTACTTCACGCATCACCGTAGCGACCATGAAGAAGAACAAAAGCATGAATACAATATCAGGAAGTGCGGAGGTATTTACCGCCGGCAACCCTTTATCCTTCTTTTTCTTAATTACTGCCATTATCCACCAATATTTAATGGTTCAGCCTCAGAAATTTTCTGCGGGTAAGCTGTCTTGATCTCCTTGATGATTTCCTCATCTTCTTCTGGATCCATCTCACGATAGCTACGACCGTAGTCGCGCTCTGCAAGCTGGTCGCGTAGATCTTCGTAGGCAGCAACAAGCTCATTCTGAACTTTCACATACATACCGTACGAAGTACCGCGGTCATTCTGCAACGAGATAACGGCCTTATCAGGGTTATCCGAGCTGTTTGACATTCCATAACCCTTACAGTGCTCACAAGATCCATCACCGTTGTTGTCGATAAATTCCATCGCTTTCTCACGAAGCTGTGAGATCTCGAGGTACTCATCTTCTACAAGCAACTGATCATTTGAGTTTACTAATACTGTAAAGATGTTACGTTCCTTAATAGGAGGAGGATCTTGTACAAGCTCTTCATCATACGGCGGCAGCTTTCTATTGATCCCTTTATCCGTATCCATGGTAGTGGTTACAAGATAGAAGATCAACAAAAGGAATGCGATGTCCGCCATCGATCCGGCATTGATTTCTGGTATGGCTCTTTTATTTCTTGCCATAACGATCCTTATTTAGTTGCTCTTGAAACGAGTGAATAGACTACCGCCAAAACAGCTCCTGCACCGATGATGTAGAAGGCATTTAGCATGGCGCTAACCAAACGTGTAGTTTCTTCAGTAACGTCTTTGTAATTCATGTAGTCTGCACCATCAGCAGTTGTGTAACTCAATACAGCAACAACGATGATCGCAACTAAACCGATACCTACACCTTTGATCCCTTTTGGGTTCACAGCAAGTGCAAGCACGAAGCTCAAAACGGCCACAATCACACTAATGTAAGTGGTGATCATTCCGTAGGACACATATCCAGGAGCGCTTTCTTCGTTCATAGCGACCATGACAAACATGATAACACCTATGACACCTAGTACGATTCCTAGAAGACGTCCAATCAATGGAAGTTTACTAAGCATACGATTTAGCTATTTTTCTTTTTGTACTCTACTAGTAGATCTAGGAAAGAGATAGAAGCATCTTCCATTTTGATCACGATACCGTCAATCATTGCAACGATAAGGTTGTAGAAGATTTGTAGGATGATCGCAGTGATCAAACCAAATACTGTAGTCAAAAGTGCCACCTTAATACCACCTGCTACAAGAGAAGGGTTGATATCACCAGCTGCTTCGATCGCATCAAAGGCACCAATCATACCGATCACCGTACCCATGAAACCAAGCATCGGTGCAAGAGCGATAAACAATGAAATCCAAGAAACACCTTTCTCGAGTTTACCGTTCTCTACTGAACCTACACTCATGATCGACTTATCTACCATATCTAGTCCTTCATCGTAGTGATCAAGACCTTCGAAGAAGATCGTTGCTACTGGACCGCGTGTGTTACGACAAACTTCTTTCGCAGCGTCGATACCACCGTTGTTCAATGCACCTTCAACCTCAGACAACAACTTCTCAGTGTTTGTTTGAGCGAAAGTCAAATACAAGATACGCTCGATAACGAGTGCCAAACCTAAAACCAAGGCGAGCAATACGAACGACATGAAGAATGCACCACCCTCGATGAACTTTTCTTTCAAGATCTGGGTAAATGCTTTGTCTTCTGTTGCAACTGCAACTTCTTCAACTACTTCTTCAGTAGCTTCTTCTTCGACAACGGCAGAATCCATAGATGCTGCAGCGGAGTCCATAGTTTCAGTAGCAGAAGAATCTACTACTTCAGTAGCCGCCGTATCTTCTTGAGCGTAGGCGTTCACGGTACCCATTGATAGGGCAACGATAGCAAGCAAAGAGAGTGCTTTTTTCATTTTAACTAGAATTTATTTCTTTAAAGTGTTATTGCATCGGCCTTGCGCGACATGCGAAATGCCAATACGTCGCCGAAAATACAAAAAATTGGTGTCGTTACACTATTCTGTGAGTTCTCCTGCAATACTTGAAGAAAACTTAATACGGAATTCTCTTTCCGAGAGTCCTTCACCGAGCAAAACCATGGACTTTACTAGCGCGCTTTCAAAGGTCATGTCTTTAGCGCTCAACATATTAACCTCTTCTAACGCACTAGAACTGTCGTACAGGCCAGGCACTACAGAACCGCTAACGCACTGTGAGGTATTGACAATAATGGTTCCGTTTTTTTCCAAACGACGTAAAAATCTTAAAAACGCGGCCGATTTCGGTGCATTCCCAGCGCCGAATGTGCGTATTAAGAGAACGTTCCACCCTTTTAAAGCGGGAAGTGTGTCGAAGTCCAAACCGGGATAGAGGGTAACCACGCCGACCCCTGTACCGAGCTGTTTCTGGAACTGGAGCGGTCCTTGAGATTCCCACAGCAACTCTTGTGCGAGCTGTACTTTCACTCCGCTGGTCGCGAGGGCAGGGAAATTTGGGGATGAAAAAGCATCAAATTCATTCGAGGAGCGCTTGTAGGCGCGGTTGCCGCGAAGTAATTGGTATTCAAAATAGATGCAGACCTCACGCACCAGCGGGAAGCCATTTTCGTTGCACATCGCAGCAAACTCAAACGCGCTGACCAGGTTTTCAACCGCATCCGTACGCAAAACGCCCACGGGAAGCTGAGAACCGGTAATGACGACTGGCTTTTGCAATCCGCGAATCATAAAACTCAATGCGCACGCGGTGTACGCCATGGTATCCGTGCCGTGGAGAATCACAAAACCGTCGACTTCATCCATCATTTCTTCGATCACCTCGATGAGTTCGACCCAAATCTCAGGGACCATCTCAGAGGAGTCGATCGGCCGACTCAGGGCACGCGGAACAATATCTATGGGCAAAAGCCCCAGTGAAGGAATCTTATCCGTGACGCCTTCAAAATTCATCGGAGAGAGCTTCCCCGCCTCATTTTGACGCATTCCGATCGTTCCACCAGTATAAATCAGGGCTATTTTACGCATATGCTCCAAACAGTTTCTGGGCATTCTCCACCGTTTTTAAAACCAATTCCTCCCTAGATCTTCCCGTAGCTTCGCTGACTACATCGACGACCGAGCTCAAAAATGCCGGTTCATTCTTTTGCCCCTTAAAAGCGGACGGTGTGAGATATGGGGCATCGGTTTCTAGCAGTAATCGATCCTCAGGAATTGAACGCAACACCACATCGGTAGCTGCGCGGTTGTAGGTATACGAACCACCCACGCCAAAATAAAACTCGCCCAATTTCATCGCACGCTTGATCTGCTTCTTGCCGCCGCTAAAGCAGTGAAACACCCCGCGAAGTTTCCCCTCGTGGCGCTCCTGCGCAGCTTCCAAAACCGGAAAAAGTTGCTTAAAACTGCTGCGAACATGCAACGCCACAGGCAAATCCCATTCGACCGCCCAAGCGAGCTGCTGCTCCAAGGCTTCGATCTGAATATCTAACGTCGACGTGTCCCAATGAAGATCCATACCGATCTCTCCCACAGCACAATACGCCGATGGATTCGTCAGATAATGCGCGCGAATCGTTGCCAATTCTTCCTTCCACCCTTCTTTCACATAACACGGATGCAGACCGACCATGCGGCCCACCTGAAGCCCAGGATAATCCTCCACAACAGCATCCATCGCCTTTAAGCTCGACGCATTAATA
>CATITW010000178.1 GCA_949547975.1 Cryomorphaceae bacterium
CGCCGGGGAATTGGTTGGAAAGTTTCTGAAGTAGGGCTTCCCAGTCTGCTTTTAATTCTGCGCTTCTCACTAATTTGTGCCTGTTATGCAAGGATTAGACCTTATTATCATTCTTTTTATCGCGTTTCTCCTGATCAAAGGGGTATGGAAGGGCTTTGTCAAAGAAATCGCCGGAATCATCGCCGTAGGCCTTGCTGTGGTGCTTTCATTCCTCTACCACAAGGACGCTGCGGAGTTTTTAGCCAACTACCTCGATGAAAAGTACACCACGGCAGTAGGCTATGTGGTTGTCTTTTTGGTGGTTTATCTCACGGTCATGCTAACGGGCAATCTGATCGATAAGATTTTAAAGACGGTATTCTTGGGCGGTATTAACCGCATTTTGGGCGGTGTGTTTGGCGTCGTAAAATCAGCTTTATGGCTGACCATTGCCTCATTTGCATACCAAACGGCCTACGAAGGGATCGGGTTTCAACATCCGGAGTGGATCGTTGATTCCCAATTTTATCCCTTTTTCGTAGATCTCGGTGAGATTGCAAAAAGCTACCTCACCTAGAGCATCTTGTTTAGCTTAATGCAGCCACTCCTGGCAGTTGCTTGCCTTCCAAAAATTCGAGCATAGCGCCACCACCTGTAGAGATGTAGCTTACTTTTTCTGCATACCCGAATTTATTAACTGCAGCAACACTATCACCACCTCCGATCAAGGAGAACGCTCCATTGGCAGTGCTTTTTGCAACAGCCTCAGCAACGCGCTTGGTTCCTTGTGCATAGTTTTCGAATTCGAAAACACCCATCGGTCCGTTCCAAATGATTGTCTTCGCTGTAGCTAGTGCCTCTTCAACACGAGTTACACTTTCAGGTCCGTTGTCGAGTCCCATGTACCCCTCTGGAATTTCTCCGATCGGGCAAACGCGCTCTGCGGGTGTATCCGCAAAGTCTTTGGTGATAAGCGTATCGGTTGGAATCATCAAATTACAACCGTGGGCTTTCGCTTTCGCGATCAATTCCTTCGCGAGCTCCAACTTATCGTCTTCTACAAGCGATGTACCAATCTGACCACCCATGGCTTTGACGAACGTGAAACCCATTCCACCGCCGATAACAACCGTTCCGACGTTCTCCACCATGTTGGTAATCACACCGATCTTTGAGCTGACTTTTGCTCCGCCGATAATAGCAACGGTCGACGCCTTATCACTACCCAACGCTTTTGAAATACTCTCAACTTCAGCACTCATCAAGGCTCCGAAGCCTTTATTCTCTTCTTCAAAGTATGCTGCAATGATAGCCGTCGACGCATGCGCACGGTGCGCCGTACCGAAAGCATCATTTAAGTAGATATCACCCAGCTCCGCGAGTGCTGCTGCAAACTCACGATCGCCTGCAGTCTCTTCATTGTAGTAACGCAGGTTTTCGAGCAGTACAACTTCACCTGGACCTGCAGCTGAAATCGCATCTTTCGCCGCATCACCGATGCAATCTTCTGCGAAGTGAACCTTTGCACCAGAGAGTTTTTCGAGCTCACCCACCAGCGATTGTAGGGTCAATTTTGCCACACGTTCGCCTTTAGGACGACCCAAATGACTCATAAGCACTGCTGTACCTCCACCGTCAAGCACGGTTTTGATCGTCGGCATCGCTGCCTGCATGCGTGTATTATCAGTGATCGCTAACGTATCGTCCTGCGGGACATTAAAGTCTACACGAATCAGGAC
>CATITW010000179.1 GCA_949547975.1 Cryomorphaceae bacterium
ACGTGCAGGAGTTCGTAGATCATGATGATGCCCATGACCACTCCGACCACAGGAATACAGTACAGAAGCACCCAGTAAACGGGACGCTCCGTGATTTTCACCAGTACAAACGTGTTGTACACAGGTACAAATGCTTCCCAGGCCTTACGATCTGCAGCAACAAAAAACTTCCAAGAAATGGCACCAAACCATACGGCTTGGGCGATGATAAATACGATAAATTCCATGGGGGTAAACTACAGTTTAAATTGGGTCAAAAGTGTTAGTATAGTGTGAAAGCCTAGAGGCCTAAAACGTCTCGCATTCCAAAGCTGCCTTCCTTTCCAGGCAACCATTCAGCGGCAACTACCGCGCCTAGAGCAAAGCCTGTTCTATTGTGCGCTTCATGAGTTAAGGTGATGGTATCGATCGCACTTTCGTAACTCACGACGTGTGTTCCGCAATAAGGATCCTCACGTTCAGCACTGATCGGTAGCGCATTTTGCGCCCCGTCCATACTCCATCCATTCAGCGCCTCATAGGATGCCAAGATGCCTTCAGCGCTAGTGATGGCCGTACCCGAAGGAGCATCTTTTTTACCGGTATGGTGAATCTCGTGTACTTTCGGTGCGTAGGCATTATGCGCGCTCATTATTTTTGCAAGTTGCTCATTTGCAATAAAAAAGAGATTGACACCTAAACTAAAATTAGAAGCGTAAATGAAGCCGGTTTTTGATTTTTTGGCGGTCTCTTCGGCTTTTTCTTTTTGAGCCAACCAGCCTGTGGTACCACTCACTACAGGTACACCGAGCTTCAATAACGAAGTGATGTTTTCAAACGCTACTTCGGGACGGCTGAATTCGATCGCTACATCGCAACTAGCTAGGGCACTTTGATCTAGCGGGGTTCCGTTATTGATGTAAGCGATATGGTGACCTCGCTCTGTAGCGATGGCTTCTATGGCTTTACCCATACGTCCGTATCCTATGATGGCAATGTTCATGGTAGTGTCAAAGTTAGTTTCAACCCTGGCGTGGCAAGTGGTAGGTTTGGTGTCCAGGCAGGGCTCGTGACGGTTGGACGTAGGCTCAGATCGTCACTCACGTCAAAGTCAAAAAGATGTGCGTCGATATTCGCATCTAGAATACTTAGGCCATACACCGCGAAAATAGCGAAGAAGGCATACTCACGTTGGGTTCGAAGCTGATCCATGTACCCGATCGCTTCATTCGCCACGCCGTTGCGCGTGTTTTGGTAAAAGGGGGAGGGAACGGCATCAAAGAGTTCTGGTGCTGCTAACTCAAGGTCTGTTCTAGTCTCTAGATCTGGCCGGTCTATGATGAATTCTAAAACGGACTTATATTCATTGAAATCACCGTTAAGTGCGGTATAATAGTATACCGTGCCGCCCACTGCTCCCCAAACGATAGGAATCTTCCAATATTTTCGATTGTACGCCTGACCTGCTCCTGGAATCAAGGCGAGGGTGGTGGCCAATTTTATATTGTGCTTCGCCTTCGTATGCAGGTGCACTTCTTCGTGCTCTTGTGTCAGCTGTTGCGCCGACACCATGCTTCCAAAGAAACAGCAAATAACAACGAACCAGAATCTACTCATTCAGCTTTGTGATAATCTCTTCAAGCTGCTTGTC